>CAMATG010000165.1 GCA_945860645.1 Candidatus Sulfopaludibacter sp. SbA3
CGACAAAACCCGCGTCGCATCCCTCCTCCTGGCCCGCGATCTCTCGGCGCTCTACTACCCGTTCCTGGGCGTCAGCAAACAGCACCACGGCGCCTCCCACTACGACACCGAACCGGACTACCAGAAGATCGTCCACTTCCAGATGACCCAACTCGCCTACCTCGCCCAGCGCCTCGATGCCATGAAGGAAGGCGAACAAACGGTCCTCGATAACAGCTGCCTACTCTTCCTCTCCAACATGTGGTCCGGCACCAAACACGACAACAAAAAAGTGCCGGTCCTAACCCTCGGCGGCCTCGGCGGCAAACTCCAAACCGGCCGCGCCCTGAACTACTTCGAATCCGGCGACGACAACCGCAAACTCTGCAGCCTCTATCTGGGCATCATAGACCGCATGGGTGTAAAACTCCCCAGCTTCGGCGACGCCACCACCCGCCTCCAAGGCCTCTGAGCACCAAGTCCGCTCCCCGCCCTTACACCCGGCTGGCAGGCCATACTCCAATGGAGTACAGTAAGACGTGCAGACCGTCGTCGAGACACAAGCCTTTCTCAGAGATGCTGAGTCTCTCGGAATGACCGAAGCCGAGCGTCTCGAAATTTGCAACGCCATCGCGGCAAACCCCACCGGTGGCACTGTCATTCCCGGTACTGGCGGTGCGCGCAAGATACGGTTTAAAGCCAGAAACAAAGGCAAAAGCGGCGGCTACCGGGTGATCTCGTTCTACACCGGACACCAATTCCCCGTCTTCCTCCTCAACGCCTTTGCCAAGAACGAAAAAGCAAATCTCTCCCCGCGGGAATGTGCGCTATTCAAGGAAATTCTCGGCGAAATCACCCGACACTACACCAAACAAGAGGGATCAAAATGAAGAACAAACTCACGCCCGGCCAACGAATGATCGAGAGCGCAAAACAAGCGCTCGCATTTGCAAAGGGAGACCCCGCCCACGGCTGCACAGTCCACGTTCCCGACGACATCGACGTGAAAGCAATCCGCGAGAAAATCGCACTCTCCCAATCGGACTTCGCACGCCTCTTCGGCCTTAGTAAACGCACGTTGGAACACTGGGAACACGGCCGCCGCGTGCCCAGCGGCCCTGCCCGCGCCTTCCTCACCGTAATCGCCCGCGAACCGGAGGCCGTCCGCCGCGCGCTCCTCGGCTAACCCTGTGCTATCGTCATCGAATGCCTCCGGAACCAGACCAAACTCCGGACGAGACAAGTCACGAACGCGCCAGACTCCACCACGTATCCGATGGTGGCCTAACCGCCGAAGTCCTAAGGGATCCCCCCCAAACCGTCCTTGTCGCGCCCGCCACCAAGACCGAAAAAAACACCCTCCGCCTCCCCCTCGAACCCATCGGCTGCTGGCGTCTCGACGATCCCCGCTTCCACTTCGATTCCTCCTTCCTCCTCCCCGCCGCCAGAGAAGAATTCGCCGCCCTCGGCAAGCTCCACCAGCTCATGCCCCAAGCCCCCATCACCGTCTTCGGCCACGCCGACCCGGTGGGCAACGACGAATACAACAAACGCCTCTCCGGCCGCCGCGCCGAAGCCGTCTACGCCGTCATCACCCGCTCCCCAGCCATGTGGGAAGCCCTCTACACCCAACCCCACGGCGAAGACCGTTGGGGCACCCGCGAAATACAAACCATCCTCGCCGCCCTCGGCTACGACACCGGCCCCCTCGATGGCATCCAAGGCTCCATCACCACCGCCGCCATCCGCGCCTTTCAAAAAGACCACCAGCTCCTAGCCGATGGCATCGTCGGCCCCATCACCCGAAAAGCGCTCTTCACAAAGTACATGGACCACCTCTGCACCAGCGAAGACGGCGCAACGTTCTCCATCCCCCCCACCGGCTTCCTCAGCCGCGGCGCCGATCCAAAGGGCAAAGGCGACTACCAGGGCTGCGGCGAGTTCAACCCCGTTCTCCTCTTCTCCGCCGCTGAAAACGCCGCCTTCCAAGCCCCCTCCCAGCGCGAAGCCCGCAACCAGGAAAACACACCCAACCGCCGCATCGTCGTCTACTTCTTCCGCGCCAACATCGAAACCCCGCCCAGAAAATGGCCTTGCCCCCGCACCAGCGAAGGCACCGCCCTCTGCAAAACCCGCCTCTATTCGGACTCGGCCCTCCGCCGCGGCTTCCAGGCCGAACGCCGCGAATGGGCCCAAACCCACGACACCTTCGCCTGCCGCTTCTACCAGCGCCTCATCATGGATAGCGCCTGCGAACGCCTCCACGGCGCCGTCCCCCTCCTCGTCAAAATCGTCGATCACCTCGGCCACCCCGTGGACCTCAAACCCTTCACCCTCGTCGTCTCCGACGCCGAAAAGGAAGCGACAACCGACAAAGACGGCATCATCAACACCCTCATGCCCCGCGGCGCCGTCGCCCTCGAAACCGGTGAAGAAAAATCTGTCTTCTTTGGCAATGGCTACGACTTTTATACGCATGACAAGGTAAGCGAGTTCGACAGCGTGTCGCCCCACCCCTTCCCCGAAGCACCGGGAAGCAAAAACGGCCGCGCCAGCGCCGATCTCATCGCCGAACTCACCGCCGAACTCGACTCTATCTTCGGAACCGACGAACCCTAACCCATGGCCACCGCCCAAAAAGCCGACTACTTCTTCTGCCGCAATACCAAATGCAGCTTCCACGCCATGTTCCTGTTGAAGGACAAGCCCGCCGACATGGTCCAAGGCGCCCCCTGCCCCGTCTGCAAGGAGGGCAAGCTCGAAATCGTCGAGCTCGAAACCACCGCCCCCGTCGCCCCCTCCACCGGTGACGCCATCCCCACCGGCATCGTCCTCCCTGTCCCCCCCTACGGCGGCTTCACCCTCACCTTCGGCGATTCCGACGAATCCCAAACCTGGGAACAGGTCACCGGCCACCCCGAACCCCAACACCAGAACGCCCGCTACGTCGCCGAACTCCAGCGCGACCTCATGCGCCTCGGCTTCTACTCCCACGGCCGTGAAGCCGCCGCCGACAAGGCCGGTGAATTCACCCTCTCCGTCCTCTCCGGCGTCCTCGACCTCAAACGCCACCTAAGCGACTACTACGGCTTCATGACCTCCGAAGATAGGGAAACCGTCAAGAAAGCCGCCGAAGCCGGCGGCGACGCCCCCATCTACTACCGCCCCATGAAAAACCCCTCCATCGCCTTCAACCGCGCCCACCTGTGGTCCGCCGGCCTCACCACGGCCCGCAGAAGCCTCGACGACTGGGCCAAACTCTGGGAAGCCAGCATGTCCAGCGGCAAGGCCGGCTCGGAAAGCGAGCTCGACGCTCTCGAAGCCCAACGCGTCCAACTCACCACCGATCTCACCGCCCTGAAGGCCAAACGCAAAGCCGCCAGAGACGCCGCCAACACCGCCACCACCGTCACCATCCCCTCCATCCGGCAGAAAATCCAGTCCCTCAAAATCGGCCTCTCCACCGCCGCCGATCCCGAAGCCGCCAAACAGGAAATCGCCGGCCTCGAAGAGAAGCTCAAAGAGATCCAAAAACAGATCACCGAAATCAACGCCGAAATCATCCGGGAGAAACAGGAAATCGATAAGCTCGAACAGAGACTCGGCGCGCTCTCCAACAAAATCAGGGCCGCCCGCACTAAAATCAAAAAACGCGACGACGCCTACACCGCTCTCCTCCAGCTCATCGGCAACGTCGAAGTGGAAACCTCCGACGCCACCCAGCTCATCCAGCAGTTGGCCCACCGCCCCCCGTCCCACTACAACGTAAAACTCACCGGCGGCCCGCCGAACAACTACCAGGGCGACCGCGCCAACGCCATCGCGGCCATGAAGAATCTCCTCAAGGAGGATGACGACGTCAAGAAGGCCGGCGCGGTTGTCGCCCTCCCCCTCCGTGCCGCCGCCATCCAGGCCTCCTGGGCCGGAAAAGGCGTCCCGCCCCCCGAAGATTGGAAAGCCTTCCGGGACAATCTCGACATGATCAAGACCACCCTCGAGGTTTATCAGAAGGAAGCCAACGACCCCGCCACCGAAGGCACCAAACTCTTCGACGCCTACCGCCAGGAACTCCGCGAATTCGGCAAGGTAGACCCCGCCACCGCCCGCATCATCCGCCAGATGGTCTGGACCGGCCAACTCGCCGGCCGCGCCGTCTTCTGGCTCCCCATGGACGATGAGATCGAACACCTCGACGCCAAAGGCGTCGACGAAACCATCCGTGTCCTCGTCGACGAGCTCAAGGTCGTCACCACCGTCGGCGGGCAAAAGGTCACGCGCGACCGCAACAACTCCCCCATCGAAATCATGCACTTCATCTTCGCCCACGAATCCGGCTCCAAACACACCATGAAGTTCGGTGGCCGGGAATACGTCACTCTCGGCATCGACTGGCAGAACGGCCAGGGCCAGGATAAGTCCATCTTCAAGGAGCAGCTCACCGACCCCACCCGCTGGAGCGCCAGCCGCGGCTGGGGGTTCACGCAGAAGACCTTCTTCGACGCGCCCGTGACGGCGAGGGATAAAAACGGCAAGATGCGCGACTACGAGATGCACGCCGGCATCCCCTACACAGCCAAGGGCGACACTGTACGGCCCAACCCGGAACCCATCTTCTCGGCCAAACGGAACATCGGGGCAGGGGTGGGTTTGTATCTGCAGAACTTCAACTTTTCCAAGGCCCACCGGGACTGTACCTTCAAGCAGCCGTACAACTGTTCCAAGTGCGTGAAGAACTTCAAGCTGACGCCGCAAGGAACGGTAGGCGACAACGGAAGGTTCACCCCCAAGCGCCAGGATTCATCCATCTTGTTCGATGAGGCGAAGACGGAATTCGCGCCGGTGAAGGAGCCCAAACTGGGAACGATCGCCTACAAGATGATCAACGCGGAACGCATGAAGGAACTGGTCGCCAAGGGCGAGTACTCCGCCCCCGGCGGCGACGGCACGGACTTCCCGTGCTCATGGATCACCGCCGTCATCCGCTACGCCGGCAGCGGCAACCAGGCCTACTTGTACGGCCTGGAGTCCATGTGGACCATGGCCGGCAAGCCCGCCCCGGTCAACTAAAGGACCCGAAAAAAGGGCGAGCCATCCGAACTACCGCCCGGCGCCGGGTAGAGTTTCCAGAGAGGTTCTTGATGGCCACCTGCGCCGTCGTCAGTTCGCGGAACGTTTTCCCCTGCTCGCCGGAGTGCTTGGGCCTCACGTGACAGGGGCGGTTCTCGTCGAACCGCCCCTGTCAGGCTCCCAAAGATCTCTTGTAATCGGACGGCCTGTGGACGGTCATTCAGAGGAGGCGGACAGCCTCCTCTGAACAAATCCCCCCCGGCGCCGCCGCGGATTAGAAGCCCAGCCGGAGGCCGAAACGGAAGACCCGCTCGTCGATGCCCTCACGGCCGGTACCCCGCACACCGGTGATCTCCATGAAGCGCGTATTGGAAACATCCGACACCGGGGCTGCAAAATGCGGAGTGTTCGACAGGTTAAACGCCTCCGCACGGAATTGCAGGTTCACTCGCTCGGTCACCCGGAAGCTACGGAAGACACTGGCGTCCACATTGATTACGCCCGGGCTAGGCAGCAGGTTCCAGCCAGCCGTACCAAAGCGGGCCTCCCGCACCTGGCCAAACGCCGTCGGATCGAACCACTTCTGGCCCGGGCCGGCCCCAGCCAATTTCTCCACTTTCGTCTTCAAAAGATCCGCCCGCTGGGCATTGCCAGGGGAGTTCAAGTCCGTTCCGGGCGCCGTCACCGAGAAGGGCGGCCCGGAATAGGCGGAGACAAGTCCATTCATCTGCCACCCGCCAAGCAGCCACGCGCCGGGGCCGCTCGAAAGGTACTTCTTGCCCTTGCCAAACGGCGCTTCGTAGATTCCCGTGAACTGGAAGTTATGCGGTGAGTTCAAATCCGTCACCGCGCGATTCAGATGGAAGTACTCCGGTAAGTGAATACGGGGCCCGCCGTCGGAATTGACGTTGCCGGCAATGCCCATGTTCTTGGAGAAGGTATAGGCGAACAGCGTCTGGAGACCATTCGCAAATCGCCGTTCCAGCTTGGTCTGCAGCGAATCGTACTTGTACGTGCCGAGCCCGGTGACCTGGATGGTGTTAGCGAATCGCCCAAACTGACGCGCCAAAGGCCGGCCGTTATTGCCGCCACCCACTGCGCCCGAATTGCGGTTGAGATTCCCCAACTGGTTCACCGCCCGCGTTGCCACATAGGCGGCTTCGGCCACCCAACCACCGCTTAGCCGCTTCTGCATCGAGAAATTCCAGCTTTGGATGTAGCCGCGCGTCCACTGATTGGCGATCACCGTGTTAGCCTCCACGAACGGCCCGATATCGATCACGCCATTACCAAGACTTGGCGCGACGATCGCCGGAATGCCGGCGTCGAACTGGCTGGCGGCGGTGAAGCTATCCGGCGCCGTCAGATTGAACGGGATCAGCAGCGGATGGTTCGTCCGGAACGGCCGGCCCAGGTTATACGGATCGTTCGTGATGCCGTAGCCGGCGCGAATCACGAAATCGTCCTTCACGCGGTAGGCAAGGCCAGCCCGCGGCGTGAACCGGCGCTTGCTCTCATTCACACCACAGTTCTTGGGTACAATGCCCACACCGCAAACAAGCATCTTGTTCTGGCCGAAATCATATTGCTCCAGGCCACGGTCGGATCGCGTCGGAAACGGAAAATACTCCCAACGCACACCGATGTTCACCGTCAACTTACTCGTCGCCTGCCATTGGTCTCGCACGTAGGCAGAATACAGATTTGTGCGAGTCGTGAACGCGTCCGGCACCATCAACAAACGGCCCAACGAATTCGTCTGGCCCAACATGAAGGACGCCCACGAATTGTACTCCGAAGCGTTCGGCGCCGCCGGTCCGCCCGGCGTCGCCCGGAAGCTGGTCTGCCCGCCGGCGAAACCGAAGCCGCCCGACGCGCCCCACGGCGCGCCCACGAACTCCGGCTGCGTCTGATTCAACTGCTGCTGGTAAAAATCTGTACCAAACCGGATCTGGTGCCGGCCGAGCGACAAGTTGGAATTCGCCACATACTGGAACTGCGGGTCGCGGTTGATATACGGCATGAAGTTGTTCGGATGTCCGAAGTTCGAAAAACCACCCACCTGGAACTGCGGTAGGCCGCCTTCAAAAAAGCGCGTCCCATTGGTCCCAGGCAACTTCAGCACATCAAGCCCCACTTTCTCGTCCAGCCGCGGCTGCCGCGAATCGCCCTGCATACGAGTCCAGCCAAAGTAGGCGTCAATGATGAAATTCGGCCGCAGAACATAAGTGCTCGCGATCGTCGTGGAATAGGATTTCCCGGTCGCTCGACCCACCTGCCCGCCTGCCACCGGGTCGCCACCCAGCTGGTCGCCCAGCCGCCCAGGATTGGTCACCCGATAGTCCAGTACCGACAGCCGGCCGTACATCGTGAAGCGCTGGCTCGCGTTCCAGTTGATCTTGGTGTCGAGCGTATCGCGGTCAAAGGCATAACCGCTACCGGCAAAGTAGTTGTTCACCGTGCCTGGCGCGGTCGGGGTCGGGAAGAGCGCGGCCAGCCGCACGGCGGCCGCGCTGAAACGGGCGGCGGGAATCACGGCGTTGGGGAAGGGCTGGCGGCCGAAGTTGCTGGCGTCACCCGACCGCGGATCGAAGACCGGCCGGCCGGCCGGCGCGCCGGAGAGGTCGCCGCCCCGCATCGCAACCGTGGGAATCGAAAGAAGCGACGAGGCGAACTGCCGGTCGCGCGAACCCTCATAGCTCGCAAAATAGAACAGCTTGTTCTTCACGATCGGCCCGCCAACGGTGCCGCCGTACTGGTTGTATACCAGCTTGGGCATCTGCGTCCCCGCCGGCAGGAAGAACGGCCGCGCCTTGGTCGCATTTGAGTTGTGATATTCAAAAGCCGAACCGTGCAGAGCATTCGTGCCCGACTTGATCTGGACGTTGACCGCCGCGCCGCCGGCCAAACCCTGCTCGGCGTCGAACGAATTCGTCACCACGTTCACCGTCTCAATCGATTCCAGCGCAGGCACATAAGCCACAATGTGCGGCAGCCAAACGTTGGTCGAGGAAGCGCCGTCAATGCGCGTGTTGTTGGAGCTCGAACTGGTCCCGTTCACATTGAACTGCAGCGCCCGCGAAGGGTTGGCCGGCACCGAATGCGCATTGCGCGGCGGCGAAAAGCCAGGGATCGTCACAAACAAGCCCTGGTAATTGCGGCCCGGGGGCACCGGCACGTTCAGCAACTCCTTGCTGGTCACCTCGGCGCGCACCTCCGCACGGTCCGTCTGTAGCGTCGCCACGCTCGCCTCTACCGTCACCGATTCGCCCACCGCGCCCACCTGCAAAACAGCATCGGCGCGCGTCACATTATTGATGACGACGTTCAGCCCCGACTCCCGCTGCGTTTTAAATCCCTCTTTGCTCAGCGTGACCTCATAGAGGCCGGGCAGTAGCGTGGAAAAAGAGTACGACCCACTTTCGTCAGTGGAGATTTCCCGGCTCTGGCCCGTGGCCGAGTTCTTCAGTACAGTTCGCACCCCGGGCATCGCGGCACCGGAAGCGTCACGGACACTACCCGTAAGAGACCCATGGAGAATCTGGCCAAAGGTCGAGTTCAGCCCGAAGGCAAGAATCACGAGAACAGCAAAATAACGCAGCATAAAGCTCCTCAGTTACGGGGGCTCCCCGCCCCTTTTAGTTTCCAAATTCTATCAAGCTCCTCCGGTTGCTGTCGACACGATGCCGAAACGACGTGGGGCAATCTCCTGGCCCAACCGGCCGTCTTGACGCCACTTTGGACGTAGGCGGGGCGGGGCCTCACGATTCCCGCGCGGCGCCTGGACTGCCGAAAACGTTCTACCTGTTTCCGCGCCGGCTCACTCGACCGGACACACTCGCAGCGGCAAATCCAACCAATCGCCCAGGCGCTTTTTCTTCCCTGCCGAACCCAATCTCCGTCCATGACGACTGGAAACACGGACGCCCGGACACCCAGCCCCAACCCAATCTTTGGCCGCGACCGCGAAGTCGTCGAACGCCTCGTCCGCCTGCGGCGACGGAAAGGCCTCCCTCGGCAACGCGCGCCTCATTCCCGGACTGAACGCGCGTTTTGACGTCCGGGAACCCACCCGCGTCAACACCGCTCCCCCGCCCGGAACCACCTCCAAGCGCTACGTTAGAGTCGCCAGCAACGGCGGGAAACAGGGCGGCCCGGAACGGGATTTGCCGCCCTTCGTCATCGCCCGCCCCCACCCGCATCGCCGCCGGCGATGGCGCTTTTGCCGCGTTCGTTCGCCGCGCACCGAAACCCAACAACCGAATTGAAATAAGAAACCTCCCGAGCCATCCGCTGGGAAGCCACCGGCGCCACAATCCGCAAAGTCCAATTCCCCCCACGAATCACTTTCCGCGAAGACCCCAACAAAATCGAACGAGTCCACTCCGACAAATTAAACCCCAAATCAAAAATCCCCAATGGCGTCCGGTCACTGGAAGAAGCCCCGGAAACACACGCCCCTTGCGACCCCGTCCGCTCCTCCCGCAACAAACACAAGTTAGGAGCCCGAGGAGTATAAACGACGGAACGATCCCCCCAGGGAAACGAAGTAGACCGAACACCCCGAGCCGCAAACTCCCACTCCACCTCGCTAGGCAACCGCCCGCCCCGCGCCGCGCAAAACCCCTCAGCCTGCGAGTAAGAAACACAAGAAACCGACCGCCGCCCATCTTTCTGCGGCGGACAATCCCCAGTCACCGCCGGCTTCCCAAACGCCAAAAACGCCCCCACCGAAACCTCCCGCGCATCCATACAAAACGCCGCAACCGTCTGCGAAGACGCCGCCAAAAAATATGGATCCTCCGCCGACTCTCCCGTCGGACCAAAAACAAACTGCCCCCCGGGAACCAGCACCATCCCCACCGGGCAAGGCGAGACAGTCGAAGGCGTATCCGCCCACGCCATCGTCACAAAACAAAGAACCGCCATCCATCGAACCATCGCCATGCTCCGACCATCATGCCACGCAGGCGGGGGCCACGCCGGACCCGCGCCAGTGGTTCGCAAAAACTGCAAGGCCATCCCGCCGAACCATCCCGCGAATAAGGATGGCCCCGCCGCAAACTCACCCTAC
The DNA here is from genome assembly GCA_945860645.1 of Candidatus Sulfopaludibacter sp. SbA3. Classification (GTDB taxonomy): domain Bacteria; phylum Acidobacteriota; class Terriglobia; order Bryobacterales; family Bryobacteraceae. The sequence goes on from CAMATG010000165.1 coordinate 10,121, forward strand.
TTGTTATAGTCAACCCGGATGGTCGCCTTCGCTCCCGTTGCCGAAGTCACGGTAATCGTCCCCGCCGCCGATTCCGCGGGCGGATTCACCAGCGTGACGGTCACCAGGCCCGGCGTGGTTCCCGACGCCGCATCCAGTTTGATCCAGGACTTATCCGCCGTAGCCGTCCAGTCCAACGCATTCCGCCAATTTTCGTTGTCCACCTCGAACACATCAATCAGCTCGGCT
>CAMATG010000166.1 GCA_945860645.1 Candidatus Sulfopaludibacter sp. SbA3
CCTCATCTCGCCCGACGAAGTGAAATTCGTGACTTTCACGACGAGCTACAACACCGCCCATTGGGTCACCGTCGACGCGCTGGAGAAGCACTACGAGCGCTCCGAACTCTTCGCCCGTCGCGATGCCAGCCGCGCTCACGTCACGGTAACGACGAAGAACCTCACCCACTTTACGCTCCGTGAAATGGGTGCCGCCACGGAATTGACCATCGACGGCCAGAAGCTCAAGTTCCGCGCCACGCCCGAGCTTCACATCGCCAAGCTCAACAACGTGTGGCGCCTCGGCACGCTGCCGCCCAATCATAAGACCCACGCGCTGCAAGGCCCCATCGATGACGCCTTCCTCGGACCGTTCCTCCTGGTGCGCCCCACCGGGGCACCGTGGAACAAGGCGGCGAACGAGCAGGCGCAAAAGATCCTTAGCCGCTTCGACCGCGTCTACGCCCGCTACTACCGCGCCCACCCCCGCGTGAAGGACGACCGGGACGTCACGAAAGATGACATTGCGAACTACAACCTCATCCTCTTCGGCGACCCCGCCAGCAACACTCAAATCGCCAAAATCCTGAGCAAACTCCCCATCCAGTGGACAAGGGAGAAGGTATCAGCGGGCGCCAACACCTACGCGGCGAGCACGCATTTGCCGGCCCTGATCTACCCCAATCCCGCCAACCCGCGCAGATACGTGGTATTGAATTCTGGCCTGACCATCGACGAGCGCGAATATCACAGCGACTATTCGATGCCAAAACTCGGCGACATCGCGATCTTGAAGGTGGGAGAAACAGAAACGCCAGAGCCGGCCTGGGCCGCCCTGTTCGACGAATTCTGGCGTCTCTAACGGCGGCCGCACCGGGGCGTGGCTACCAGAAGCCGCGCCCCCTGTCCCATTTACGCCAGCATCTTCGTCGCCACCTTCCCGGCCACATCCGTAAGCCGGAACGGCCGCCCGCCATACATGAACGTCAGCCGGTCATGCTGCAACCCCATCAAATGCAGCATCGTCGCGTGCATGTCGTTAATATGCATCCGGTCCTCGACGGCGTAATACCCAAACTCATCCGTCGCCCCGTACACAAACCCCTTCTTCACCCCCGCCCCGGCCATCCACATCGAGTACCCATAGGGGCTATGATCCCGCCCATCACCGGCCTCGGCAATCGGCGTCCGCCCGAATTCGCCACCCCAGATCACCAGCGTCTCCTCTAACAACCCGCGCGCCTTCAAATCCGTCAAGAGCCCGGCAATCGGCCGGTCCACCGCCAGCGCCGTCCGCGTATGCAGCCGCACCAGCTCACTATGCGCGTCCCAACCCACCTCGTTCCCCGGCCCATACTCGTGGTTAATCTGGATAAACCGCACGTTCCGCTCCGCCAGCCGCCGCGCCATCAAACACTGCCAACCGAAGTCAGCCGTCTCCAGCGCGTCCATCCCGTACAACTTCTTAGTAACTTCGCTCTCCTTACTAACATCAAACGCCTCCGGAGCCTCCGTCTGCATCCGGAACGCCAACTCAAAACTCTGGATCCGCGCCTCCAGCTCCGGGTCCTGCTGCCGCCGCGCCGCGCTCGACGCATTGATCTTTTGAATCATGTCCAGCTCATACCGCTGCTGCTCCGCCGTCAGCCCATAATTCTTCAAATGCTCAATCGGCTCGTTGATATTCTCAATCGCCATCCCGCCCAGCCCGACAGCCGTCCCCTGATACGCCGCCGGCAAAAACCCCGAACTCCACTTCTTCGCCCCGCCATGCGACAACCCGGGCTTCAAAGTAATATAGGCGGGTAAGTTTCGGTTCTCCGTCCCGAGCCCGTAAATGACCCACGACCCCATACTCGGCCGCGTAAACGTATTCGACCCCGTATGTAACTGCAACGTCGCTCCGCCATGCGCGACACTGTCCCCAACCATCGAACGAATGACACATAGGTCGTCAGCGTGCCGCGCCACGTGCGGGAACAACTCACTAATCTCAATCCCGCTCTGCCCGTGTTTCTTGAACTCCCACGGAGACTTCAACAGCCCCTGCACATTGTTCTCCGCGAACGTCAGCGGTCGCTTAAACGGCAATGGCTTCCCATGATCGCGAATCAATCGCGGCTTCGGATCAAACGTGTCCAAATGCGACGGCCCGCCATGCATGAACATGAAGATGACCCGCTTGGCCTTCGCCGGAAAATGCGGCGCCCGCGCCGCCAGCGGATTCGCCGCCTCCGCCAGCAGCCCCTGCAGGCCCATCAGCCCGAACCCGCACGCAGCCCGGCGCAACAAATACCGACGCGAAACTGGCCCCGAAACTAACATTGGTTCCCTCACGGCACGTAGATAAAATCGTTCGAAGCAATCAGCGTCCGGCACAGGCTCGCCCACGCCAGCAGGCGCCCGTCATCGTTCCCAGGCAACTTCGGAAACCCGGCCATATACGCCAAACTCCCCTGTACCTCGCCCGCCGCCGGCGCCCGGCCCAACACCGTCTCCCAGGCCTCGCGCACCCGCCCGGCGTCGTCCGTCCCGCTCTTTAGCAACTTCAAAGCCAATGCCCGCGACCGCTCCGTCACAAACTTACTGTTCATCATGTACAGCGCCTGCGGAGCCACGTTCGTCTGCTCCCGAATCTCCGTACTGGTTGTCGCATCGCCAAAGTCGAAAAGAGTAAACAACGTCGATAAGTTAGACCGCCGCAAAGGCAGATACACGGTCCGGCGCTTGGAATCATCCGGGTGCATCGACTTACGCGCGTCGCTGAATTCGTTATCGGTCCCCGTCCCGCTCGTCAGCGCCCCGCCCATCGTCAGGTCCAACCCGCCGTCCAACAGCAACAGCGAATCCCGAATCTCCTCAACGGTCTTCCGCCGCATCGGGAACCGCGTCCACAGACGGTTATCGGCGTCTTTCTCGGCATTCGCCGCCGACGTCTCCCCGCTCATCTGGTACGCCTCGGAAGCCATAATCAACCGGTGCATCGCCTTGAACGACGAGCCCCGCTTCACGAACTCCGCCGCCAGCCAGTCCAGCAACTCCGGATGCGTCGGGCGCTCCCCCGCCACTCCGAAGTTACTCGGCGTCCGCACCAGCCCCTGGCCAAAATGCCCCTGCCAGATCCGGTTCACCATCACCCGCAACGGCAGCGGATGCCCGCCATCGGCCATCCAGTTGGCCAGCTCACGCCGTCCGCTCCCGGACGGTACCGCGGTCTGATTCGCCCCGGCGAGCACCACCGGAAACTGCTTCTGAACGAGGTCGCCCTTCGCCTCCGGGTTCCCCCGGACAAACACGTGCTGGTCGACGGATTTATCCTCCGCCACCCCGCAAGCAAACGGCGGCTCCGGTGGAGCCGCAGCCTGAACAGCTTTCAGCTCCGCCTTCAACTTCGCCACCGCTTCGGAGTCCTTCTCCGGCAATCCGAGCGGCCCCTTCGCCGCCACAACCTCGGTATAGAACCGGTTCAGCCCCGCCGGAAACTTCGGTGCCTCTTTCAGGATCCCGGCCTTGAAATCGGCCTGCGCCTTCTCCCGCCGCGCGACTTCGGCAAAGTAGTTCGCATGATACGCCGCCGCGTCGCCGTTCTTGTACCAGTCTTCCAGGTGAATCCGGCGCTCCTTATTCGGCTTCAAATACGTGACCCACCGCGCCAGCACCGCCGCGTCCAACGACGCATCCGCAGTGCCGCCGCCGATCACCGTCTTCGCCGCCAGCATGTATCGCGCAATGTCCGGAGCCAGCCGCTCCCGCCACTTTCGCGCCTCCGCCGCCACGGCTGTATCAATCTCCTTCTGCTTCTCCGCCACCCGCTTCTGGTGCGCGTTCCACGGCTCCAGCTCCGCCTTCCCCGCCAGCGGCACATAGAACAGCTTCGACACCGTTCCCTCGATCTGTTCGAACTGCCGCGTGCTCGCAAAGATCGAAGCCAGCGAGTAGTAATCCTTCGTCGTCACCGGATCGAACTTATGATCGTGGCACCGCGCGCACGAAATCGTGAGGCCCAAGAACGCCTTCCCGACCACGTCAATCTGTTCATCCACGGCGTCGTAGAACATCTTCACCTTGTCCTGCTCCGCGACTAACTTAGGTCCGAGCGCCAGGAACCCGGTAGCGATGATGCCAGCCGTGTTCACCTCCTGCCCCGCCGGTGGCGGCAACAGGTCACCCGCGATCTGGTTCCGTACAAACTCCGGAAACGGCATGTCCCGGTTGAACGCGTCAATCACCCAGTCCCGATACTTCCACGCGTGGGGATACCGGTAGTCCTCATCGGCTCCGGTCGAATCGGCATACCGGGCCACGTCCATCCAATGCCGGCCCCACTTCTCGCCATACCGCGGCGAGGCCAGGAACCGCTCCACCGCCGCCGCGAACGCCCCCGGCGAGGAGTCGGCCATAAACACCCGCACATCCTCCGCCGTCGGCGGCAGGCCCGTCAAGTCAAACGCCGCGCGGCGCAACAGGGTCAACCGGTCCGCCGGCCCTGCCGGCGCCAATCCACGCTCGGCCCGCTTGGCGCGCAAGAACTCGTCAATCGATTTCCCCACCCCGGGCTTCAGCGGCTGAAACGCCCAGTGATCCGTGCCGCCTTTGGAAACGGTTTTCGGCCAAGGCGCACCGGCGCGAGCCCATTCGCTCAACGCGCCCAACTCATCGGCCCGGAGCTTGCCCGTCGGCGGCATTTTCACTTTGCCGTCGTAGGAGATGGCAGCCGCCAGCCGCTCAGCAGCCTTCGAAACACCAGCCCCGCTGGCGAAGTCGACACCCGCCATCGCCGCCGTCCCTGAATGGCAGGCGAGACACTTCGCCGCCAGCACCGGCCGCACCCGTTCTTCGAAACCCGCCTGTCCCCAGGCGCACACCGCGAACAGCAGCAAATAGCGCATCACTAAAGAAGTGTAATGGATTTAATTGCCGGTCGCCGCAACCGCCGGCTTCTTCGTGATCGAATAATCCAGGTATTTGATGATTAGCTCGGTGGTGCCCAGAAACCGCACATCGGCTTTCGACTGGTTCAGCGACGAATACCACAAATCGCCCACCTTCCGGAACTCCTGCACCACGTAGGCCCGGCCCACCAGCCACGACATGTTCCGCGTGGTCCGGCCTTCCATGCGCACCATGGCCATGTCCTTCATGTCGACACAACCGCGGCCGTCGAACGTAAATCGCGTCCGCTTCCGCGCCACCAGTTCGAACATCTGGCAACCCGCGCCCTTGGCCGCGTCACCGCTCAACGGCCGCAGCTCGTAGTTGCTCGCGTTCACATTTCCGTCGCGGTCTTTCTTCGCCGCCGCCGCCACTTCGCCTTCGACAATCCGGGTCAGGATCGTCTTCCGAAGGCCTTCGGCGTTGGTCTTCAGAATTTCGAATCGCTTGCTGCCGTCGGACGAGGTGATCATCCGCACGTCCATCGTCGCGTCTTCTTTCCACCTGGCGTTGCGCACAACGTATTGGCGCGTCGATCGCACCTCGTGCACCTGCAAGTCCCTTTGACGCTCGGCCTGCGCAATCAACGACGCCAATTCCGCTTCTCCAGCGGAGGCGACGGACACGCACAGAAGACCAATGACCAGTCGTACCACTTGCCAACCATACCAAATTTTTTCGTATACCATGTTGCGATGGATGAAAAGAAAAAGACGCAAGCCCGCCGCGCCCTGCTGCTTGCCGGCGCCGGGGCCGGTTCACTGATGGCCCAGCCCAAGGGCGACTGGTCTCCGAAGAAGCAGATCGCCGGCGGTCCGGTCCGCTCCGGCCACCTGCTTTTCCTCAGTGGCATCGGCGGCTGGTACCCCGAACGGCGCCCCAAGGCCGGCGACATTAAGGAACAAACGGCCGATGCGCTCACCATCATGAAAGAGTCGCTCGCCAAGGCCGGCTCGTCGATGGAGAACGTCCTCAAGGTCCAGGTCTCGCTCGTCGACCCGGAGAAGAACTGGGACGCCATGAACGACGTCTACAACACGTTCTTTGTGAAGGACCGGCCGGCGCGTTCCTACTTCGGCACCACCGGATTCCGCCGGCCGGGTCAGTTGCTGCAAATTGACTGTATCGCCTACGTCGACTAACTCCCCGCTTACTTGAAATTACTGTAGGGCCCGGCGTCCTTCCAGTTCGTCAGGCTGATCCCCTCGCTGTCCCACACCACTGTGCCGCCGGCGATGGTCAGCACGCAGCGCAGTTCGCCATTGGCCGAGAGTTTGGCGTTCGAGGAATCGAGAAACGCCGCCGGGCCTTTGCGCAGTTCCAACACCGCGATGTCCGCCGTGCCGCCCACGGTCAGCGTCCCCAGCTCCGGACGGCGGATCGCCTTGGCGGGATTGGCGGTCGTCCGCGCCACCACCTGCTCCAGCGTGAGGCCCATGGCCATGAACTTCGACATCACGTTCGACATCGTGGCCCGCGGCAGCATCAGGCTTTGGCGGTTCATGTCGGTGGAAATGGTGTCCGGCAGCATGCCAGCCTTCACCGCCGGCACGGCCACCTTAAACAGGAACCCGTCGGAGCCGTGGCCCACATCGAGCAGCACGCCACGTTTCCGCGCCGCGGCCAGATCGAGACCTGGCTTGCCATAGATGTGGGTGAGAATGTCGCCCGCCTTCAGCCCCTCGGCCGAGACGCTGGTCCGTACGCCAGAGACGATGCGGAGCTTCGGATGTTCGCCGGCTTCCTTGGGAGCGGATGGCAGCGCGACGGTTGTCACGCCAGCCCGCAAAGAGTTGTGCTCTTCGCTCGGCTGGGATTGGATATCGATCAGGCCCGGCGTCACCACATAATCGCTGACATCCACCACACGGCGCGCGTGGGCCGCCGGAATGCCTTTGGCGATCTTAGCGATCTTACCGGCGCTGATGCCGATATCGAGCCGCTCATTGCGCCCGTTCTTCGGGTCCAGCACCTGGCCGCCCTTGAGCAGTAGGTCGTAGATGTCCTGCGCGCCCAGAGGCGCGAGCAGCGCTGCCAACAGCAGTCCCGTTCTCATTGGTTCCACTCCTTGGCGGCGCGGCCTTCGAGGTCAAACACCACTTCCCCGCCCCGGACCGTCAACACGCCCTCCAGCTTCTGTTTGCCGAGGTACTTGTGCTGCCAGGCATCCTTGTAGGCAAACACGCCGTCGCGCAACCGGAAGACGGCGACATCGGCAATCTGGCCTTCGCCCATCGTCCCGATCTCCGGGTAGCGGCCGATGGACTTGGCCGGGTTCACGGTGGAGCGGAGGATCGCGTCCGGCAGTTTCATGCCGAGGTTCAGCATCTTGGAAATGCAGTTGGCCATGTCGCTTTCGGCCATCATGATGCTGGAGGAGTGGAGATCAGTGGAGATGGTGTCGGGGTAGAAGCCCTGGGCCATGGCCTTCGTCGCCACCGGCCACAGAAAACTGCCGCCGCCGTGTCCCAAATCGAAGAGCACTCCGCGGGCGCGGGCTTCCGCCATATAAGGCTGCACTTTGCCGGAGACGCGGTCCACCACCTCTAACTGCCGGTCATTGAACACGTGGGTGTGCATATCTCCGGGGCGTAACTTACCGAGTAACTTTTCTTTACTCGTCCGGCCGGTGAGCGTAAATATCTTGTCATCCACCATGACGGGTACTTTGGCGATGTTACCGGCGGCGATGGCGCGGTCAATCGCGGTCCAGCCGTTGCCGCCGAAGTGGGCGGTTTTGATGCCCACGATATAGGCGCGGCGGTCGATGATCTTGGCGGCCGTTTTCTCCGGCTCCATGTCCTCGGTATTGTCTTCGAAGGTGGTCCCAACCATGCCGTGGCCGACGATGTTGATCAACGAAAGCACCCGTGTTTTCGAGTGTTTGATGACTTTTTCAAGCATTTCATCGAACGTCCGCCAGCCGGAGCCACCGGCGTCAACGACGGTGGTGGTACCGGCGGGGAGGGCGGTGTCATCGGGGTGAATGGAACCGCTGTAGCCGAAGACGTGGGCATGGAGGTCGATCAAGCCCGGAGTTACATAGAGGCCTTTGGCGTCGACCGTTTTCTTTGCCTCAGCGGCCGGAATGTTACTGGCGACGCGGGCGATCTTACCGCCGGAGATAGCCACGTCCATGACGGCGTCGATCCGGTTGGCCGGGTCGATTACGTGGCCGTGTTGAATGACCAGGTCATAGCGGGGCTGGGCCCAGGCGGCTAGGGCGAGGGCGAGAGGAAGAAGCCGCTTCATGCGCTTCTCCGGGCGGACCACTTGGCCTTTCCGTATTCGCCGAGGTCGAGGTCGCCCGACATCGTTTCCCCTTCCACGCGGCCGCTGAACCCATACGGCAACGACTGGCCGCCGATGGGGAGCGCGGAGCGGAAGGCGACCTTATCGCCATCGATGGAGCCGTTCAGACGCCCTTCGAGCGCCCAGCCCATATGGGTGCCGGTGACCTTGTTGCCCTTGGCGTTGAGGAACAGCTTGTGGCCGGCCGAGCCGGTCAAATAGTTCACGGCCACATCCCAGCGGCCCGACAGATCCGCGGCTGGCGGCGCGACGGCGGCCTTGGCGCGGCCCCCTTTGGGTGCTTCGCGGAAGATGGCGGCCAGACGGGTGGCGACCAGCTTGTGATCGTCGGGGCGGAGCGCCACCGGGCGGATGACGAACGAGGTGCCCTCGCCCGAGGCGTGGGAGGCAATGCGCGGTTCGCCTTCGGAGAGGAGCTTGCCCACTTCGCCGGCGGTAAGCCCGATCACGGCCGGATCCCAACTGACGGTGAGCGTCGGGAACGGGCCGCCCCGGGCGGGAGGATTGACCTTGGTTTTCACGCCGGGAACGGCGGTGACGGTGGCGCCGATGTGGGCGTACCAGCCTTCCCATTCCTTGAACTCCGCCGGCATGTTGCGCTTTTTGACGAAGATTTCGGCGGCGACGACCATGCCGACGATCTCCTCCTTGCTGACCTTCATGGCGCGGCCGAAGGCGTGGTGGGGCGCGCTGTTGGCCCAGGCGGCTTGGACCAGATCCTTGCGGCCGACGAGGAGACCGGCCGTGGAGGGGCCGCGGAGGATCTTGCCGCCGCTGTAGGCGACCAGATCGGCGCCGAGGGCGAGATAGGGATTCGGGACGATCAGGTAATCGGCGGCGGCGTCGACCAGGATGGGGATGCCGGCCTTTTTGGCGATGGGGGCGACTTCGCGGAGGCCGAACTTTGCCCCGCCGAAATGTTCGCCCAGAATCTGGATCATCGCCGTTCGGGGGCCGATGGCGGCTTCCAGTTCGGCAACCGAGTTGACCTCTACAATTTCAACGCCAACGGTGCGGGTGGCCTGGTCGTAAACGTTGCGGGACTCCTTCGGCATGATGACCTGATTCTTCAGGCCGCGCATGTCGGGGAGTTGCTGCATCTTTTCCGGGTCCGTGCCGACGATGCAGGCGACTGTGGCGTGGGTGAGCGAGGCGGCGGCGCCGGAGGTGACAATACCCCAGGGGACTTGCAGCACTTCGGCCAGACGCTGCGAGGCCTTCTCCATCAGTTCGTCCATGTTGACGTGGAACTGGGAGGCCTGTTCGATGGCGGCGACTACTTCGGGGAGAAGCCGGGAGCCACCGTTGATGGTGAGGGTGGCGGTGGTGTTGATGAACGGCCGGACGCCGAGACGGGTATAGACGTCGGGCGTGGGCGCAGTGGCGGCGGACGCTGCCGCCGGGGCGGCGGCCAAGAGGGCCGCGGCGCTGAATAAGTCTCGCCGATCCATACCGGCTTTTTTGCCCTGTTTGCTGGAGCTCATAGACTTCCCCTTGTGTGTGGTGCGGTCGCCTATAAAGTCTACTGCAAACGGGGAAGTAAGTTGGTGGCGGAGGAGGAGAGATTCGAACTCTCGGTAGAGTTTCCCCTACGACGGTTTTCAAGACCGGTGCCTTAAACCGCTCGGCCACTCCTCCACACTTCTTCTAGTTTAGCGGATTGCGTTCCGTTTGATTCTCCGCGCCGCCAAGGAAACGTGCGGGTCTCTGAAAGGTGGGGTGATGGTTCTGGTGTGGATTGGAGATGAGGCGTTCGGCGTGCCGGTCTGGATTGAGCAATTGACAGTGGCTGGCGGCGGCGTGGGGGATGCGGAGAAGGAGCGGGATGGGCGGTCGAAGCGGTGCCCAATGTTTCATATTGCCATCCGCCTATTTCTTCGCTAATCTTGAACAAATGCCAAAACGAGGGTTTCTGGGAGAGATGGAGTTGATGGTGCTGCTGGCGCTGGTGCGACTTGGGGATGAGGCGTATGGTGTGACGATCTCCAGAGAGTTGCTGACGCTGGCGGAGCGGGAGGTGGCGTTGGGGAGTATCTATGCGGCGTTGGAGCGGCTGGAGGAGAAGGGCCTGGCGGTGTCGCGGTTGGGAGAG
>CAMATG010000167.1 GCA_945860645.1 Candidatus Sulfopaludibacter sp. SbA3
GGTCCACGGGTTGGAAAACATCCCAATCACCACAATCGGATGCGCCTTCACCTGCTCAAACGACATCTGGTCGGCCACCCGAAGCTCGAAATCCTTCCCCGCCACTCCCAGCATCCGGCTCACGTCCGCAATCGCCTGCGCCGTCGGCCACGATGTCTGCGCTTGCCGGCTCAACTGGAAGTCGTCGTTCCCGAAAACCCTCGTCGCCACCGGCCGCCGTAGCGCATCCACAACCTCGTTCGTCCGCGCCGAAATCGCCGGCCCTCCGCTCGCGCAGACCACCACCGGCGCCGCCGAACCAAGCAGCGGCCCCCAGAACCGGTCCAACGCCGTCACCCCCGCACGTTGCCGCCAAGCCGTTACCGCCGCCACCGCCAGCGCACCCACTCCCCCAGCCCCCCACATCGCCCGCCGGCTCATCAGCGGTCCCTCGGGTACCGGCGTCGCCACCGCCTCCGGTGCCTCCACTGCCACCCCATGCTCTACCGGAAACGCCGGGACATACGACCCTGTCGGCAGGTCAATCCGAACACCCGGTCCCGTCTGCCCCTGGTAGTATCGCGCCAGCCGCCTCCGTACCTCGGTTGCCTTCACGCGGACAATCGAATCCCCCGCCGTCTCAAACCCCGGCGCCCTCCCAAACACCTCCGCCCCAATCACCCTCTCCTTCAATGCCTCCTGCCGCCCGGCCAGCGCCTCCTCCACCACATACTTCAAAAAGGACTGGCACTTCTGGCTCGCCCGGAACTCCGGACTGGCAAGAATATCCGCCAGCCGCGACCGAATCGCCGCTTCCTTCTCCGGTGAAATCGGATTGGACTGAACTGGTACGCTACCCACTTGCTGACTGCTCCCCGCCGGGGAGTCTATCAGGTCCTGTAACCGTACGCAACCGTTACGTTCTCGTCTAAGTTGTTAAAAACATGGACAAAACCAAATCCCCCAATCAGACCGTATGATGCTGGTATTCTTACCCGTTCGCCCTCATACTCAGAGGATTATGGTTTCGCGTTTCCACCAATACCTCTGTCTGGCAACTCTCCTGCTCCTCCCGTCCTCCCTACTCCTCGCCCAGGGCAACCTCGGCGGCCTAAGCGGTTCGGTAGTCGACTCCTCCGGCGCTGCCGTTCCCGGCGCCCGTATCACCCTCAAGAGCCAGGCCAACAATCAGGTCATCACCACCGAATCCACAGACTCCGGCTTCGTCTTCCGCGGCGTCTCCCCCGGCGTCTATCACATGGAAGTGGAAAAGACCGGGTTCAAAAAGGTGGTCCGCGAAACCCTGAATATCCTCACCGCCACCCAGGCCGAAATCTCGGTCACCCTCGAAGTCGGCAACACCGCCGACGCCGTCACCGTCGCCTCCAGCTCCATCGCCCTCCAAACCTCTTCCCCCGAAGTCTCCACCGTTCTCCAACGCCAAACCCTTCTCGATCTCCCCATCCAGGTCGGCTCCGGCGCCTCCACCACCGCCGCCTCCGGCCGCCGCCAGCCGGAGACCTTCATCTTCCTCACCCCCGGCGTCGTCGGCACCCAGTGGGGCAAAAGCATCAACGGCAGCCCCGAGTTCGGCCAGGAAGTGCTCGTCGATGGCATCTCCGCCCAGCTCTCCTCCAACCCCGGCTTCCTCGGCCAAACTTCTCCCCCCTATGAAGCCGTCGAAGAGTTCAAGGTCCAGAACACTCTCTTCCCCGCCGAATTCGGCCGCGGCTTCGGTGTGATCAACTACACCCTCCGCTCCGGCACCAACACCTTCCACGGCGGCCTCTTCGAATTCCTCCGCAACGATAAGCTCGACGCCCGCCCCTTCTTCAATCGCACCCGCCCCATCGTCCGCTTCAATGAATACGGCGGCAACCTCGGTGGCCCCGTCATCATCCCCAAACTCTACAACGGCAAGGACCGCACGTTCTTTAACTTCAACTACACCGGCCTCCGTAACTCCCCGCCCCTCCCCGGCAACCTCGTCAGCATGCCCACCGCCGAATTCCTCCGCGGCGATTTCTCCCGCCACGTCGATTCCAACGGCGCTCTCCTCCCCATCTTCGACCCCGCCACCACCCTCGCCGATGGCACCCGCACCCCCTTCCCCGGCAACGTCATCCCCGCCGGCCGCTTCTCCCGCGTCGCCCGCAACACCACCCCTCTCCTCCCCGCTCCCGATCTCCCCGGCTACTTCAACAACTTCCTCGCCCGCAACGCCAACCCCGTCGAAGACGACATCTGGTCCCTCAAAGCCGACCATCTCCTCTCCTCCCGCCAGCGTGTCAGCTACGTCATGTGGCGCTCCCTGAATGACCAGTTCGTTAACTCCGTCCTCGGCCGCGCCAACGGCCCCCTCGGCCCCTGGTTCCTCTCCACCACCAAAGGCAGCAACTACCGCGCCAACTACGACCTCACCGTCACCCCCACCGTCCTCTTCCACTTCGGCTACGGCTACACCAAGTCCAACCCCACCCGTGTCCGCGACGAACGCAAGGGCAACGAAACCATCCAGCTCCCCGGCATCCCCCGCGATAACCCCGGCTTCCCCACCTTCAACATCAACAACACCTATGGTGGCCTGGAAATCGGTAACTCCGCCCAGCAGCCCAATGACCCCTCCGCCAACATCTCCCACGCCTGGGTCGGCAGCCTCTCCTGGGTCAAGGGCCGGCACCAGTTCAAGTTCGGCGGCGAAGGTCGCCTCATGAAGTTCGTCAACTTCGCCGGCACCCAGAACGGTGGCCTCAGCGGCGCCTATACCTTCAGCAACCTCTCCACTTCCTCCCTCACCGATCCGCGCTTTAATCAGCTCGGCAACGCCTGGGCCAGCTTCCTGTTGGGCGATGTCTTCTCCGGCACCCGCTTCTTCCCCATGGGCGAACGCACCGTACAGAACGAGTTCTACGCCTACTACGTCGATGACGTCTGGCGCGTCAACAACAAGCTGACGGTCACCCTCGGCTTCCGACACGAAGTTCCCACCACCGTCCGCGATACCGAAGGCCGCCAGTCCGGCTTCGACCCTGCTCTGGCCAATCCCGGTGCCGCCGGCCGCCCCGGCGCCCTCCGCTTCTTCGGCGATCGCATCGTCCCCAACTACTACGGCCAGCTCTCCCCCCGCGTCGGCCTCGCCTACACGGTGAACCCCAAAACCGTCATCCGCTCCGGTTTCGGCATCTTCTACTCCCCCGGCAACGCCACCCAGATCGGGCAGTTCCCCGGCCGCTACAACGCCGGCTTCACCTTCCCCCAGTCGTTCCCCAATACCTCCAACGGTCGCGTCGCCGCCTTCAATCTCGATCAGGGCGTCCCCGCCTTCAACGGCACTCTGCCCAATAAAGACGCTGCGCTCCTCAACGGCGCCACCATCGACTACATGAACCCCAGCGCCAACAAAGCCGGCTACACCAATAGCTGGACGTTCAATATCCAGCGCGAACTCCCCGGCTCCTTCCTGCTCGATATGGGCTACGTCGGCTCCCGCAGCCTCCGCCTGCCCTCCGGCCTCGAAAACATCAATCAGGTCGATATCTCCAACCTCCGCCTCGGCAATACGCTGAACTCCGACGTAGCCTCCGCCGCCGCCGTCGCCGCCGGCATCACCCGCCCCTACCCGGGCTTCACTGGCTCTGTCGCACAGTCCCTCCGCCCCTTCCCCCAATACACGGGCATCAATAACCTGGCCCAGCCCACCGGCTTCAGCAACTATCACGCCCTCCAAACGCGACTCCAGCGTCGCTACTCGAACGGGCTCTCGCTGCTCTTTTCCTATACGCTCTCGAAAACCCTCGTCCACGGCGCCGGTTACTCCAATCGCGAAATCGACGCCGCCGGCGGCGCCCCGCTCGACACCCGTAACCGCGACCTCGAAAGGCGTCTCGCCCCCTTTGACCGCAAGCACAACGCCATCGTCAGCTGGACCTACGAACTCCCCTTCGGCAGCAAACGCAAGTTCCTCTCCAACGCTCCCCGCGCGCTCGATATCATCGCCGGCGGCTGGCAGTTGAATGGCATCCATACCCTCCGCACCGGTGCACCCGTCTTCATCGGTGGCGGCGGCGCCATCCCCCTCTTCGCAGGCGGCAACCGGCCCAACATCCTCAATACCAACTTCGATACCGGCGTCACCGGCAGCGACTACGATCCCGGCGATCCTTCCCGCCAGCGCAAGCTCGATATCAACGCCTGGGCCCAGCCCGCCGCCTTCACCCTCGGCAACGCCGCGCCCAGCTACAACCTCCTCCGAGGCTTCGGCTCGGTCTCTGAAGACTTCAGCATCCAGAAGAACTTCCGCCTCTTCGAAAGCCACCAGCTCCAGTTCCGCACCGAACTCTTCAACGCCTTCAATCGCGTCAACTGGGGCGGCCCCGCAGCCAACATCAATGCCCCTGCCAACTTCGGCCGGATCACCTCTACCGATCCGCCCCGCAGCATCCAGCTGGCCTTGAAATACATGTTCTGATACCGACGACACCGCCGGCAGAAGAACCACCACCCCGGGGGACACTGCGGGCAGAACCTCCGATGACACTCGGCCCGTAACCCAGCCACAGCGGTGTCCCCCAAAACGCGACATCACCCGCGTAACCCGACACCAAAACGTGCGCCCCAGACGAGGCACCTTCCTGCAACACCCAACTAGCGCAGCTCCGCCAGCGCCCTGCGCCCCCGCTCCGCCAACTCCGGATCGGGGGCGTTCGCCGCTTCCGTCAGCCGCTTCCGCGCCTCCTCCAGCCGTCCCAGCGCGCCGTATAGCCGCCCCAGCCGGTAGCTCAACGCCGGCTCCGGCGCCAGCCGGTCGGCCGCTTCCAACTCGCGCAATGCCCCCGCCATATCCCCCCGCCGGTACAGCACCAGCCCCACCGCCACCCGCGCCTGCCCGCGCAGCTTCGCCGCCACCTCCCGGTACTTCTCCAGCGGCACCGCCCGCCGGATCTTCGTTCGGTCCAATTCGTCCAACACCGCCCGCGCATGCCCCTCCGCCGCGGCCCCGTCCTCGCTGGCCAGCTGCACCGCCAGCGCCGCCCGCACAGTCAGATTGCCCGGCGCCAGCTGCAGCGCCTCCTCCCCAGCCACCCGCGCCTCAGGTGCCCGCCCCAGCTTCTGCAACGCCAGAAAACGCATCTCCCACACCCGCGGCAACAGGTTCGATTTCGGCCACCGCTCCCGGAACGCCTCGCTCCGCTTCACCACCGCCACCGCGTCCGGCGCCCCCTCCACCGTAAGATAGAGGTCGAACTCTTCCGGACTGTCCGCCTCCAACGGCGCTTGAAATTGCGCAGCCAGCGGCACCGCTATGCAGAACAGAATCGCCACTATCGTCCGCGCTACCGCCATGGTGGGCTTCATCATCGCAGGCCCGCGCGCCAATGCGCAACCGCTCGAACTGCCCACCCCCGCCCCCATCCGCGACCTCCTCCGCAAAGGCGATACCTTCGCCGCCATTCGCGAACTGCGCCTCGCCGAAGCCGCCAATCCCAAGAACGGCGAAACCGTCCTCCTCCTCGCCTACGCCTACTACCTCGCCGGACAGAAAAAGCTCTTCTCCCAAAAGGCCACCGCCGCCGCCGCTCTCCTTCCCCAAAGCCCCGACCCCCGCTACGCCCTCGGCCGCTACTACCTCGACGATGTCCAACGCCGGGACCTCGCCGCCACGGAGTTCCGCGCCGCCCTCGCCCTCGATCCCCGCCACGCCCCGTCCCTATATCACCTCGGCTGGTGCCTCGAACTCGATAAGCAACCCGCCGAAGCCGCCCGCCTCTATACCCAGGCCAACTCCTGGCTCGGCCACCTCGGCCTCGCCCGCCTCGCCCTCGATGCCGGCGAGCCCCGCGAGGCCCTCCAACACGCCCAAATCGCCGCCCGCCTTCAACCCAACGCCCCGCTCGTCCACGCCCTCATCGCAAAAATTCACCAGCGCCAAGGGGACTGCAAACAGGCCATCCCATCCCTGCAACGGGCCGCCGCACTCGACCCCTCCGATGCCGCCCTCCTCTACCAGCTCTCCCGCTGCGCCGCCGCCACCGGCAATACCGCCCTCCAACGCGAATCGCTAAAACAGTACGAACAACTCCGCGCCGTCTATAGCTCCCAGTAATCCCCGCTTTTCACAAACCCTTTACAACTCCCGAACAGGACCCCACTCCATGCCTGCGCGCTAACAGGCATGAACAAACAAACTGCACTCCTCCTCGCCGCCACCCTTCCGCTGCTCGCCCAGAGGGTCGCCCTCGACCCCGCCCCCAAACACCTCATCGCCTTCATGGGCGACTCCTTCGCCGCCGGCGAAGGCGCCCCCTCCACCACCGGTGGTGACAAGTGGCTCTCCGAACCCTGCCACCGCTCCGAAGAAAACGGCCGCGCCCGTGCCGCCCAACTCCTCGGTGCCCTCGTCCCCAACCGGACAGTCTTCACCGCCAATGGCCTCCGCACCATCGACGACTTCCAAACCAAAGACGTCTCCTGCACCGGCGCCACCATCACCAGCGGCATCCTCGGCCCCTACAGTGGCATCAGTCGCATGCGCCCCGAAGGCCCCGGCCCCAATGTCATCCAGAAGTCCCAAATCGAACAGATCGAAACCTGGATGTCCCAAGCCCCCCGCAACCGCCAGTCCATCGATACCCTCGTCATCTCCATCGGCGGCAACGACGTCGGCTTCGCCCAGATCATCTCCACCTGCATGAACCCCCTCGAAGGGGATTGCCACCAGGACGATCACCTCCGCTCCATCATGGAAAACGGCAACTTCTACATGCCCCACTTGATCGGCTACAACCGCCTCCGCTCCGCCTTCCTCGATATGGAACGCCAGATCCGCGAACGCCTCAACCCCAAACGTGTCATCCTCGTCGGCTACCCCACCGGTTCCCGCGACGAGTTCGGTCAACTCTGCGACAAGTTCGACGAAAACTTCCACATCCTCCCCAACGGCGACGGCTACGTCCCCTCCAACTTCGGTGGCGCCACCGCCCACGTCACCGCCGCCGAGTCCCTCTTCATCGAAACCAGCCTCATCTCTCGCATCAACCGCGAACGCAAGGAAATCGCCACCGAACTCGGCTGGCAGTTCGTCGACATTCAGTCCTTCACCAAAACCCACGGCTTCTGCGCCGCCAAGCCCTGGTTCAATACCCCCAAAACCGCCTTCGCCAAACAGGGCGATTTCAACGGCACCGCCCACCCCAACTCGACCGGCTACAAAGTCTACGAGAACTTCCTCCTCCGCGAAATTGCCCGGGCCCACGACATCCGCATCGAACGCCCCGTCACCGGCACCCACGAACAGTTCTCCTTCCGCCTCACCCGCCGCGGCTCCGGCACACAGATCTCCGGCAACCTCTCCGATCGCTTCGGCGGCATGCCCTACTCCATCCTGCACGAACGCAACTTCACCGCGCAGATAAAGTACCTCCTCAACCCCAACCCCGCCCGCATTACCAGCATCCGCCTTGAAGTCTCCACCACCGACTTCGCCTTCAACCCCACCGATGTCCGTGTCATCAACCCGGCCACCGGCCTCGATCAGGACGGTATGCTCCGTGCCGACTTCACCACCAGCCAGTACGGCGACAACCAGCTCATCTTCATCCGCTGGCGCTTCGAAAGCGTTCCCTTCTGGAACACCACCGCCACCCCTACGGTCTCCCACAGCACGGTCGCCAGGTTCCGCGTCCACTCCATCCTCCCGCTCATCCCGGTTGACTAACGCCGAACCATGGTTCAATTGGCTGTATGCGCCCCGGCCAAGGGGCGCATACAGCTTTCTTATGTTCTCCATCCTCCTCCTCGCTCAAATGCTCACCCCCGATATCGCCTCCCGCCTCGCCGAACTCCCTCTCCACTGCATCCCGCAGGAATACCCCAATAAAACCGCCCATACCATCGAAGCCGAAGCCGACGCCAAGCTCACCCCCCGCCAATTGCACCCCGCCTTCTACGGCTGCTTCGATTGGCACTCCTCCGTCCACGGCCACTGGATGCTCGTCCGCCTTCTGAAAACCACCAAAGGCCTACCCAAAGAGACCCAAATCCGTCAAATCCTGGCCGAATCCTTCCAACCCCAGGCCATCGCCGGCGAAGTCAACTACTTCCAAAACTACAAACTCGCCAAGACCTTCGAACGCACCTACGGCTGGGCCTGGCTGCTGAAACTGGACGAAGAACTCCGCGATTGGGACGACCCCCAAGGCCGCCAATGGGCCCGCAACATCCAGCCCCTGACGCAACTCATCGTCCAACTCTGGTCCGGCTATCTGCCCAAACAGACCTACCCCAACCGCACCGGCGTCCACCCCAACACCGCCTTCGGCCTCGTCTTCGCCCTCGATTGGGCCCGCGCCGCCAAGGACGCAAAATTCGAAGCCCAAATCGTCCAACGCGCCAAGGACTACTACCTGAACAACACCGCCGTCACCGCCTTCCAGGAGCCCGACGGCACCGACTTCCTCTCCCCCTCCCTCGAAGTCGCCGACCTCATGCGCCGCGTCCTTCCCCCCGCCGAATTCCCCAACTGGTTCAAGCAGTACATGACCACCGCCGGCCTTGCCAATCTCACCAAACCACCCACCGTCTCCGACCGCAGCGATTACCAGATCGTCCACCTCGATGGCCTCTCCCTCAGCCGCGCCTGGTGTCTCTACGGCGTCGCTGGCGCCCTTCCCCAAAACTCTGCCCGCACCCAGAACATGCTCGCCTCGGCCAAAAAACTGCTCGACGCCGCTCTCCCCCACGTCACCGCCGGCAACTACGGCGGCGAACACTGGCTCGCCTCATTCGCCGTCTACGCCCTCAGCCAGGCCAAATAATGACGTACCTCGATCGTTACCAACAAGGTGATTGCGAAGCAGTCTGGGCCGAACTCCAAGCCCTCGGCGAAGAGGTCAATAGCCGCAAACTCCGCGACGACGCCCGCGCCGTCGCCATGGAGACCATGCGCCGTGCCCGCGCGAATCTAACCACGATGGGTGCCAAAATCCGCCCGCCCCACAAACGAACTGCAGAAACCATCAAAGCCCTCGAAAAACAGCTCCAAACCAAACTGCCCCTCTCCCTCCACGCCTGGTGGCTCCAAATCGGCGAAGTCGCGAGTGACGAACTCACCATCCTCCCTCTCGACGCCAAATCAATTTTCAAACCCCCGCCCCCCTTCTTCCCGCCCAAAGACGCATGGCAAACCAGCATCGAAGCCTGGCGCCGCACCCTTCTCGCCGAAGGAAACTCCCCCGAAGAAACAGAAGCCAAACTCGCCGCCGCAATCGCCGAATTCGAAGCGCAGGACCGCGAAAACGAGCGGCTGGCCGCCCTCCCCTTCACCCCCGGCTTCCGCCACCAACTCACCCCGGACGATCTCATCACCACCGGCTATAACGTGCTCCTCCCCCAGCCCACCGCCGACTTCCCTCTGGAAAATGCGGAAGGCACCCCCCTCTTCGTCGCTTGGCTCCGCCGCCACTGTCACCTGAACCTATAAAATAGAAACCGAATGCTCGACTACACCTACACCGACGTCGCCAAGATGATTGACCACTCCCTGCTCAATCCCACTCTCACCCTCGCCGCCATGGACGAGGGCATCCAACTCGCCATCGATTACGACGCCGCGTCCGTCTGCATTCTTCCCTACGTCCTCCGCCACGCCGCCAATAAACTCATGGGCACCGGCGTCAAAGCCAGCACGACCATTGGCTTCCCCCACGGCGGCCACACAACGGCCGTAAAACTCATCGAAACCCGCCAAGCCCTCGCCGACGGCGGCGAAGAACTCGACATGGTGGTGAATATCAGCGCCGTCTTAAGCGGCCGTTGGGACTTCGTGAAAGAGGATATCCGCACCGTCGTTGAAGAGACCCACGCCTCCGGCCAAAAGGTAAAGGTGATCTTCGAAAACGCCTATCTGAACGACGATCAAAAAATCCGCCTCTGCGAAATCTGCAACGAGGTAAACGCGGATTGGGTAAAAACCTCCACCGGCTACGCCCCGTCGGGAGCGACCCACGAAGACCTGATCCTAATGCGCAAGCACGCCGCCCCGCACATCCAAGTGAAGGCCGCCGGCGGCGTCCGCGACCTCGACGCCCTGTTGGCGGTGCGCGCCCTAGGCGTCACCCGCTGCGGCGCCACCCGCACCGCCAGCATGATGGACGATGCCCGCCTCCGCCTCGGCCTCGACCCCATCCAAAGCACCGCCACCCCCGCCCCCGCCGGCTACTAGGATTCCCCCGGGAGCCGTGCT
>CAMATG010000168.1 GCA_945860645.1 Candidatus Sulfopaludibacter sp. SbA3
CGGCCTCGGGTGGCGGTGGTATCGCCGTATTTTCCTTGGCCGTTGGGGCATGGGGGGGCGGTGCGGATTTACTCCATGCTGCGGGAGGCGGCGCGGGAGTTTGACGTGTTTTTGTACTGCTTTGCCGAGCCGGGCGCGGAGAAGAATCCGGGGCCGGTGATGGAGTTTTTGCATCAGGCGGTGCTGTTTGAAATGCCTCGGTACCGGGAGCCCCGGTGGGCATCGCTCGTGCCGCCGGAGGTGCGGGAGTTCCGTTCGCGGGCGCTGGCGGAGCGACTGGCGGCGGATGCGGCGGCGAACGATTTTCTGTTGGTGCAGGCGGAGTATACGCAGTTGGCTCCGTATACGCGGGATGTGCTGGTGGAGCATGACGTGACGTTTGACCTGTATCAACAGGTGTTTGAAAAGCAGTGGAGTTTTGGGGCGTGGTGGGACTGGTGGCGGTGGTGGCGGTTTGAATCGGCGGCGGTGAAGCGCATGCGGCAGGTGGTGGTGATGGCGGAGAAGGACCGGGAGAAGTTGGGCGTGGCGCATGCGACGGTGTTGGCGAATGGGGTGGACCTGGCGCGGTTCGTGCCGGTGCCGGAGGCGCGGACGCAGAGGCTGCTGTTTGTTGGGTCTTTTCGGCATTTTCCGAACGTGACGGCGTTCCGGTTTTTCTATGAGGAAGTTTGGCCGTTGGTGTTGAGCGTGCTGCCGGAGGCGACGTTGGAAGTGGTGGCGGGGCCGGACCATTTGCGGTACTGGCCGGAGGCGCCGGCGAGCGGGGGCGCGGTGACGGTGCATGGGTTTGTGGGCGATGTGGTGCCGCTGTATGAGCGGGCGAATGCGGTGTTGTCGCCGACGTTGGTGAGCGCGGGGACAAACCTGAAGGTGCTGGAGGCGATGGCGATGGAGCGGGCGGTGGTATCGACGACGAGTGGGTGCGCGGGGCTGGGGCTGCGGCATGGAGAGACGGTGTGGATTGGGGATACGGCGGCGGCGTTTGCGGAGGGCGTGATCACGCTGTTGCACGACCCGGCGATGCGGGCGCGAATGGCGGTGGCTGCGCGGCGGCTGGCCGTGTCGGAATTCGATTGGACGGCGATTGGCGAGGCGCAGGCGGAGATGTGGAGGGAGTTGTGATTCGGGTGGGCGGGGCGGACGATTTGGAGCGGGTGGAGGCGATTCAGAAGGCCTCGCCGGAGGCTTCGCAGTGGACGGTTTCGGACTATCTGTATTACTCGTTCTTGGTGGCGGAGATCGATGGCGCGGTTGCCGGGTTCGCGGTGTGGCGCGGGGTGGATGTGGACGAGTGGGAGTTGCTGAATATCGCCGTTGATCCCGCGTTTCGCGGGCGTGGGTTGGGGCGGGCGTTGGTGGACGCGTTGCCGGCGGGGCGCGTCTTCCTGGAGGTCCGCGAATCGAACGCCGAGGCCCGGCGGCTGTACGAGCAGTGCGGGTTTGTCGCCATTGGCAAGCGCCGAAGGTACTATCAGCACCCCGCAGAGGATGGGATTGTTTTGGAGCGAAAAAGGTGATAGGTTCGGGGTGTCCAGCGATTTGGACAGATGAACAGACTACACACCGAGCCTAATTAGGTCTAGGCGTTGGAAGCCTGCCAAAGGAGATAAATCCCGATGGAGCTCAACACGCAAGATGAATTGAAGGCGCACCTGATGGCGACTAGCGACGAGTTTCGTGAACTAGTTGCGCGGCATACGGATTATGACCGCCGGCTGGAACAACTCGAGGCGATGAGCCACCTGAGCGACGACGAGCAGATGGAAGAAGTGCGATTGAAGAAGCTCAAGCTGCACTTGAAAGATCAAATGAATGATCTCTTGCATCGGCAGGCCGGCGCGTTGGTTGGCTAGCGCGCAGGTGCGCTGAACGTTAGACGTGAAAAAGCCCGGTTGGCGCGAACGCCAACCGGGCTTTTGGTTTTACCGGACCGGAGTTAGCCCAGACGCTTCTTCAACTCCACGTCGATTTCGTTCATGAAATCTTCGGTGGTGAGGTAGGCGTGTTTGGGGTCGATGAGGATGGCCAGATCCTTGGTCATCTTGCCGGCTTCGACGACATCGACGCAGACCTTTTCCAGTTCCGTGGCGAAGGCTTCGACGTCGGGCGTATTGTCCATCTTGCCGCGATACTGCAGGCCGCGGGTCCAGGCGTAGATCGAGGCGATCGGGTTGGTGGACGTGGGCTTGCCCTGCTGGTGCATGCGGTAGTGGCGGGTGACGGTGCCGTGGGCGGCTTCGGCTTCGATGGTGTTGCCATCGGGCGACATGAGCACGGAGGTCATGAGGCCGAGCGAGCCGTAGCCCTGAGCCACGGTGTCGGACTGCACGTCGCCGTCGTAGTTCTTACAAGCCCACAGATAGCCGCCGTTCCACTTCAGGTTGCTGGCCACCATGTCGTCGATGAGACGGTGCTCGTAGGTGAGGCCTTTGGCTTCGAAGGCGGTCTTGAATTCGGCGTCGTAGATCTCCTGGAAGAGGTTCTTGAACTTGCCGTCGTAGACCTTGAGAATGGTGTTCTTCGTGGACAGATAGACCGGGTAGTTGCGGCCGAGGCCGTAGGCGAAGCAGGCGCGGGCGAAGCCGGCGATGGAGCTGTCGAGATTGAACATGCCGAGCGCGATGCCGGCGCTGGGGGCTTTGATAATTTCGCGTTCGATCGTATCGCTGCCGTCGTTGGGCGTGAAGACGAGCTTCAGCGAGCCGGCGCCGGGGAAGGCGAAATCCTGGGCGCGGTACTGATCGCCGAAGCCGTGACGGGCAACGACGACCGGTTTATCCCAGTGGGGGACGATGCGCGGGACGTTTTTGCAGATGATCGGTTCGCGGAAGATGGTGCCATCGAGGATGTTGCGGATGGTGCCGTTGGGGCTGCGCCACATCTGTTTGAGGCCGAATTCCTTGACGCGGGCTTCGTCGGGCGTGATGGTCGCGCACTTGACGGCCACACCGTATTGCTTGGTGGCGTTGGCGGAATCGATGGTGATCTGATCGTTGGTTTCGTCGCGCTTTTCGACGCCGAGATCGTAGTACTTGAGGTCAATATCGAGGTAGGGAAGGATGAGGCGTTCGCGGATCCATTGCCAGATGATACGCGTCATCTCGTCGCCGTCCATCTCGACGACGGGGTTTTTGACCTTAATTTTAGCCATTAGGGGTGGGCACTCCAGGGTGGGATATCTACAATATTATCGCTCAGTTGGCTAGCGTGTACACAGGCCCGGGCGCGCTTCCGCCGAGCGAAATGCTACGCTGGGCGTGACAGGAGGCGCCTTTTTCTATGGCCATTTGTCCTCGACGCAGGTTTCTGCAGTCTTTGCTTGCCGCCGGCGCGGCGCCATTGGTGGCCGCTCAAGGAACGGCGACCGATTGGGTCACGCTGGGTAAGTCGAATGTGAAGGTGACGCGGTTGGCGTTTGGTACCGGGTCGTTCAGCGGCCGTGTGCAGCGCGAGTTGGGCCAGGAGGAGTTCACGCGGTTGGTGCGTTATGCCTACGACCGCGGTATCCGGTTTTTTGAAACCGCCGAGAGCTATGGCGAGATGCACAAGATGCTGGGCATCGCGCTGAAGGGGATTCCGCGGGATACGTATCGATTGATGACGAAGTTGACGACGCGCGAAGGGACGAATCCGCAGGAGAAGATCGACGAGTTGCGGAGGCTGGCGCAGACCGATTACTTCGACATCGTGTTGTTGCACTACCAACACTTTGCGACTTGGCCGAAGGATTCGATGCGGTGGCAGGATGGTATTTCCGAGGCGCGGGTGAAGCAGGCGATCGTTGGGCAGGGTGCATCGGTGCATGGGTTGCCGGCGTTGCGACAGATGCCGGGGAACAAGTGGTTGGAAGTGGCGATGATCCGAGTGAACCACAACGGCACGAAGATGGACGCGGAGGTTTATAACACCAACGATCCGGGCAATGTGCCGGAAGTGGTGTCGCACGTCAAGCAGGTGAAAGGCGAGGGGATGGGCGTGATCAGCATGAAGCTGGTGGGCGAAGGGGCGTTCACCGATCGCGAGGACCGGAAGCGGGCGATGCGGTTTGCGTTCCAGAATGCCGGGGTGGATTGTGTGACGGTGGGGTATAAGAGTACGGCTGAAATTGATGAGGCTATCGAGAACCTGAACCTCGCGTTAGCATAGCTAACAGGTTGCCCATCGCAGATTCTGAAATCGTAATCGGCCTGGTCTGTCCCGTCGGGATTGATCACAAGGCCGTTGTTGAGACGCTCACGCTGACGCTCGATCAGTTCCAGTACAGGACGCATTCGGTGCGCCTGAGCGACCTGTTTGGCGGGCTGTATGCGCAGTTGGGACATGTGTGGTCGCCGCCGGTGGGGCAGTCCGAACAGGCGGCGTACAAGATTGAGGCGGGGAACAATATCCGCCAGTGGACCGGGCGGAACGATGCGCTGGCGCTGGCGGCGGCGCGCCATATCGCCGGTTCGCGAACCGAGGGGCAGGCGCTGCCGCGGACGGCGCATATCATCACCAGTTTGAAGCGGCCGGAGGAAGTGGCGGCGCTGCGGGAGATTTATGGGGCGGGGTTCTTCCTGATCGCGTTATCGGCGTCGCGCCAGCAACGGGAGCAGTATTTCGAGGACCGGGGCATGAAGGGTGCGGCGGATGAGTTGATCGCCAAGGACACCGCCGAGTCCGGGCAGTTTGGCCAGCAGACGCGCGAGACATTCCATTTGGCGGATGTGTTCGTTTCGATGGACGACTACCGGAATCAGCTGAACCGGTTTTTGGACTTGATCTTCGGACGTCCGACGCTGACGCCGACCCGGGAAGAGCACGCGATGTTTACGGCGTATGCGGCCAGTTTGCGGTCCGGCGATCTATCGCGTCAGGTGGGCGCGGCGATTGTGGATGGCGAGGGTGATCTGTTGGCGGTGGGTTGCAATGAGGCCCCGCGGCCGGGGGGCGGGTTGTATGGGCCGGAGGCCGACAGCCGCCGTGATATCGAGGCCGGTTATGACTCGAACGAACAGGCCAAGGACGAGATGATCCAGAAGGTGCTGGAAGCGCTGGGCCGGACCGATCTGTCCAAGGCACAGGCGCGACGGTTGTTGAAGCCGACTGGGTTGACGGACATTACGGAGTTCGGCCGGGCGGTGCATGCCGAGATGGAAGCGCTGTTGGCGTGCGCCCGGACGAATCGGAGTCCGCGCGGGGCGACGCTGTTTTCGACGACGTTCCCGTGCCACAACTGCTGCCGGCATATCATTGCCGCCGGAATCCGGCAGGTTGTCTATATTGAGCCTTATCCCAAGAGCCGGGCGCCCAACCTGCACGGGGACGCCATTTCGATTGATGAGCCGGAGGCGGGTAAGCTGCCGTTCAAACCGTTCCTGGGTGTGGGGCCTCGGCGGTACTTCGATCTATTTTCGATGAAGCTCAGCACGGGCCAGACGCTGATCCGCAAGGAAGGCGGGAAGCTGAAGCCCTGGACGCGGGAGACCGCGCAACTGCGGCTGACCATGCGGCCGGATTCGTATTTGGACCGGGAACGGTCCGTCGCTAGTTACAGCGACGGACGTCCCGTGACGCCGTAGCGCCAAGGCGGTTGGCGATGCGCGCTTTCAGTGTTTGAACCTGCACGTCGAACCCGATCGCTTCGGCCAACACCGGTACATCGATGCGGAACGCGCCGCCGTTGCGGACGGTAGTGGCGTTGCTGAAGTAGTCGAAAGACAGCGGCTCGATGGCGGTGTCGGTGATCGGTTTCCCGTTCAGATCCAGCGTCAGGTTGGTGAGTTCCCGGGTGGAGCTGACGCCGGTCAACTGGACCGTCAGGTAGCTGCCGGAGGTGGTGTAGCAGGCATCGGTGAGCACGGGGATGGCGCGGGGCAGTTCGATCTGCGCGGGCGGCGGGGCCACCACTTGCGGCTGCCCGGCCACGGTGAGCCGTTCCACGGAGAGGCGGTGCTGGGCGGCGACGGTGCCGAGCGAGGCGAGGCGGAAGCGGACAGACCGGGTTCCGGCGGGGATATCGAAGCGGACGCGGCGGCCGCCGGGGAGGAGTTGGACAGCCGGATCTGCTTTGTTTACTTCCCCATCGGCAGCACCGGTGTTGGGCGTGGAGGTGAGCACGAGGTCCCCGGAGATGGGGAGCGAGTAGGTTTTGGAGAGGGTGACGTCGACCGGGATGTTCGTGGTGCCCGCGCCGAGGACGATGCGGAGGTCCGGGAGGCTCGGAAGTTTGGCGGTGAGGGTGCAGGACTGGCGATTCTGCGCGCGGCGGAAGTCCTCTAGAATCAGCGTGAAAGGATATTCTCCGGCGGTGGTGGCGGTGCCGGTGAAGCGGCCGTCTTCGCCGAGCGTGATGCCGTTCGGGAGGCGGCCTTCGGCGCGCCATTTGTACGGCGGGACGCCGCCTTCGGCCAGCGCATATTCGCGGTAGAAGCTGCCGACCTGAGCGTCGGAAATCGGGCAAGGCCGTTGAATCTGAAGGAGTTCCGGGCGAATGAAGAGCCGGCAATCCTGGACGGTTGTGTTACCTACGGCGTCAGAGAGGCGGAGGCGGAAGGAGGCGTCGCCGGGAACGGTCGGGGTGCCGGCGAGGCGACCGTCGGAATAGAGGCTAAGTCCTTTGGGGAGAGCGGTTTCGGCGGACCAGCGGAGGGGATTCTGTCCGCCTACGGTGGCGAGCGATTGGGCGTACGGCTGGCCCAGTTTGGCCTCCGGAAGGGGGCAGGCGCTGATGGAAAGAGCGGCGCGAGTGACGCTAAACGTGCAGTTTTTTGCACCCGAAAAGCCGTTTTTATCGCGCACAATGAGCAGAAAACGTGCTGTTCCAGCGTCATTTGGAGCGCCCGCGAGGCGTCCGTTGGGCTGTAACGTGATCCCCGATGGCAGCGCGCCGGAGGCGGTCCAGAGGTAGGGACCTTCGCCGCCGGAGGCGGTGAGGTCGGTACTGAACGCCTCGCCGGTGGTGACCGAGGGGAGCGGGCAGGCGGTCTGAATGGTGAGCGCCTGGCCGCCGATGGTGAGCTTGCAGTTGGTCTGGACGGAGCGGCCGGACTGATCGGTTGCGGTAATCGCGAATGGGTACACGCCGGGGGCGCCGGGGATACCGGTGAGCTTTCCTTCCGGAGAGAGGCCGATGCCGTTGGGCAGAGCGCCGAGAGCGAGCCAGCGCCACGGGGCGGCGCCACCGGAGATGAGGGCCGCGCCTTCATAGGGAACGCCGACGGTGCCGAACTCTTCGGGGCAGGACTGGATGGTGGGGACGACTGTCGTCTGGCGAATATTAATGGTGCACTGCCTGGAGCCGGGTTGGGCTTCGGAGGAAGCCGGGCCGGCGACGCGGAGCAGGAAGCTATAGGTGCCGGGGCGGGTGGGGGTGCCGGTGATGGCGCCGTTTTCGGCGAGCGTCAGGCCGGGGACCGGGGACGTTCCGTCCTGGCCCCAGGACCAGAGGAACGGGCCGACGCCGCCGGTGGCGCGGAGGGTCTGCTGGTAGGGGGCGCCGGCGAGGCCGTCGGGCAGCGGGCAGGAGCGGGTGTCGACAAAGAGGGATGGCGAGTCGATTTCCAGGGTGACGCGCTGAGAAACGGTCTCATCGGCGGAGTCGACACGGCTGGTGACCGAGACGGTGGCATCGAAGGACCCGCGCGCGGTGGGCGTGCCGGAGAGCATGCCGGCGGTGGTGAGCGTCAGACCTGGGAACGTCACGCCGGGGTCCGGGATGAGCGTCCAGCGGTAGGGGTTCGTGCCGCCTTCGGCGGTGAGGGGATAGGTGTAGGGAATGCCGACGACGCCTTTGGGCAGGATGTTGCCGCTGGTGATGGCGAGGCCGGGGCTGAGCTGCCCGTTGCGGGCGCGGAACAGGTAGCGGCCGAGCACGGGGCTATTCAGGCGGCGGCGGGCGAGCGCGCGGGGGCCGTTGTCGAGAAACTGGCCGCTGATGAGGGAGCCGGCGAGTTCGAAGGAGGTCCCGGGAGCGCCGGAGCCGTTCGACCAGCCGACGACGACGGGGGTGCCGCCGAGGCCGCCGGTGCCACCGCTGGCATCACCGGTTTCCCATTGGATGCGTTCGTAATTGAACTCGACGTCGAAGTTACCAGAACCGGTGTCGGAACGATCGATCAGCACGATTTGGAAGGTGTTGAGCCTGTCGGCGTGGCTGGCGAAGTAGCCGACGGTGAAGTAATTGATACCGAAGGCTTTGCGACCGTCGATCGAGTCTTCCCCGTAGTAAACAAGCGACGAGGCGTCATTGCGTGTGTCGACATCGGCGAAGAAGGCGGCGATGATTTCGCGCTGCGTGTTTTCGAGGCCGAAGGGCGTGAACGTCGCCAAGGGGGCATCGAAGGTGATGTTGCCGTTGTTGTTGACGTAGCCGCTGCTGCGCAGGCGGCCGAAGAAGTTGATGGTGAAGGGCAGTTGGACGCGATCGCTGGAGCCGTCATCGTTGGCGGGGATGAAGTTCTTCTGGAAGCCGGGCAGGCGGCGAATGGCCTGGGCGCTGAGGTCACCGGCGAGGACGCCGGTCAATACGAGAAGGGGAAGCAGGCGTTTCACTGGCGCACCTCGCTGTTCATGGCCGGGACCCAGCCGGTGGTGCCGGAGTCACCATTCCAGATGGCGATGGCGCGTTTGGCGGAGTCATGCAGACGGACGGTGAAGCGGCCGGCGGCGGGCCAGAGGCCTTCGACGGAATCTTCGATATGGAAGCTCTCGGTCTGCAGCGTTTCGAGGTTGGCCGCAGCGGCGGCGCCTTCGCCGTTGGCGGCGAAGAAGGACTTGCCGTCGAGGGAGGCGACGAGGCCGACGGCGTTGGGCACCAGTTCGGCAGCGCCAACGGGGCGGCGTTGGGGATCGATTCCGGTGAGCTGGCCGGCAGCGTCGAGCAGCCAGAGTTCCGAGGTCCCCGGGCGGAAGGCGGCCGAGGCTGGAATGGCGTCCAGAGAAATCACTGTACTCTGATGGCGCCATTCGGCGCTTTCGGCGGTAGCGAGAAGCAGGCCGTTATCGGCGGAGTAGGCGAGCACACGAGCGCCGGGGGCGACTTCCCAGCGGGCGCGCATGGCGCCATCGGCACCGCGGGCTTCACAAATTTCGGCCCAACAGACGGCGAAACCGGCCGAGGCGCGGTCCCAGGCGACGGTGGCGACGGCGGCGGCGGGCAGTTCCAAAAGCCCTTCGGCCGGCAGGGTGCCGCGGAGGAGGGCGATCCCGGTCCCGGTTTGCAGGACGACGGCTGTCGCATCGGGCGAGGCCCAGGCGCGACGGGCGGCGGTGGCGAGCGCGACGGCGCGTCCGGCGCGCGGACTGTCGGTAACTCCCGTGATTTCAATGGCCTGCGACCCATCGGAAGCGAGGATCCAGCCAATAGAGGGGGCGGAGATACGGATATCCGGGCTCTCCGCCGCCATAATCAGTCCCGATGTGATGGCGAGGCTGAGGAGTGACTCCGCGATCCTTCGCGCATTATTTTTCAACAGTTTGCAGTGCATGGGCGCCTTTGGCCGTGCGGTACGCTTCCTGCGTTCTTACACAGGTCCATTAACTACATCGGGTGCAACCGCATTTTTCTTTATGGCTCTCTTTTTCCACCGGTTCGCAGCGAACTCTCATCTACCTCTATAATTAAGCAGTAACCTTCCCCGGCCCCACTGCGCCTATGCAAACAAGGCGTAGACTTTCTTCGCGAGGCTATTCATGTCGGCATTCACTAATCCAGCACCATCGCCAGTTGAACAACCAGATAAACTGGCGCCGGTAGCAGTACCGCCAGCACAGAAAGGCGGCGGCGCCTGGAAGGGCTGGCTGCTGGCTGCGCTTATCGCAGGCGGCGCGTGGGCAGGCTATGAATTTGGTTATAAGCGCTCGATCGCCGAGAAGAACGCGCAGAATTCGATTGCCTCGATTCCGACTGTGAAATCTGTCCAGGGCAAATTGGAAGTGCGTGCGCGGTTGTCTGGCGCGTCGGCGGCGCGGGAATACGCGAACGTCATTGCTCCCCGTATCCAGGGCCCGGAAGGGAACCGTCCGCTGGTGCTACTGAAACTGGCGCCGTCGGGCACGATGATCCGGAAGGGTGACCTGCTGGCGTCGATCGACGGACAGTCACTGCAGGATCATATCGACGACGTCAAAGACACGGTGGAGACGGCCGAGGCCGATGTGCGGAAGCGCAAGGCCGAGTTGGAAATC
>CAMATG010000169.1 GCA_945860645.1 Candidatus Sulfopaludibacter sp. SbA3
CTATGCGCGCTATCCGCGCTGGTCGCTGATGGGCAAGATGGTGGCGGACACGCGCGCCGCCATCGACACGTGCACGCAGATCGATATTCTGGATCCGCATCGCATCTCTCTGGGCGGCTATTCTCTGGGGGCTAAAGTGGGCCTGTTGACGATGGCGCTCGATGCGCGCGTGCATTCGCTAGCCGCCGTCGCGGGTTTTGATCCGCTGCGCCGCGATACGAAGGACAAAGGCGTCGAGGGCGTTCGGCATTATTCGCATATCCATGGCCTGATGCCGCGGCTCGGCTTCTTCGAGGGGCACGAAGAGAAGCTTCCTTTCGACTTCGACGCGGCACTGCGACTGGCCGCGCCGCGACCGGTGTTGCTGATCGCGCCGACGCTCGATCGCTACGCCCGCACCGCCGATGTCGCCGCCACCGTGAACGCCGTTAGCTATCCTGCCTTGCAGTTTGAAACTCCGCTCGACTTCAACCGCTTCCACCGTCCAACGCAGCAGCGCGTCGTCGACTGGTTTGCGGAACGGGGCCGCTGAGTCGGTGTATGCTCAACGAAGAATGCTCCGCCTGCTGCTTCTCCTCACCGCCACGCTAGCCGCCCAGGACTGGCGCCCCGTCACCGGTTGGCAGGAAACCAAATTCACCGGCCACGGAGTGGCACGCATCGAGAAGGACGCGATTTTCCTCGACCCTGGCGCGCCCATGACGGGCGTCACACGCGCCGCCGCATTCCCCAAGACCGACTACGAGATCCGCTACGAAGCCGCGCGCTTGAGGGGTGGCGACTTCTTTGCGAGCCTGACGTTTCCCGTGGGCGATTCACACTGCACGTGGGTCACCGGCGGCTGGGGCGGCGACATCGTCGGCCTCTCTAACATCGATGGCTGGGACGCCTCCGACAACGAAACCCGCAGCTACTTCACCTTTGAAATCGGCCGCTGGTACGCATTTCGCATCCAGGTTACGGGCGCCATCATCCGCGTCTGGATCGACGAACAGGCTGTTGTCAACGTGCCCATCGGGGGCCGGAAAGTGGACCTCCGCCGCGGCGAAATGAACTTGTCCGCGCCGCTCGGTTTCGCCAGTTACAACACAGCGGGCGGTATCCGGAAAATCGAATACCGCCCGCTGGCAAAAACGAACTGAACGAACTACCGGGTCTTGACCTTCGTCCAACTGCGCGAGGCCGCCGAAGCCAGCACGGCGTCCGTGACATCGTCGGTGGCGAGGCCTTCGCGGAAGGTCGGCGCGGCCGCGTGACCGCCGCCCACCGCCGTCAGGAAATCGGCCACCTGATGCACGAAGGTGTGCTCGTAGCCGATCTGCAGACCGGGCACCCACCAGTTACTCATATAGGGGTGTTCCCGGTCGGTAATATGAATGCTTTTCCAGCCGCGCAGCTTACCTTCATCTTTGTGATCGAAATACTGCAAACGGTGTAAGTCGTGCAGGTCCCACATGATCGAGGCGTGTTCGCCGTTGATCTCCAACGTGTAGAGCGCCTTGTGGCCGCGGGCGTAGCGCGTGGCCTCAAACGTGGCCAGGGAGCCGTTGTTGAATTTCGCGAGGAACAGGCTGGCGTCATCGATGCCAACCGGCTCCACTTCGCCTGTCAGGCTGTGTTTGCGGGCCTTGATGAAGGTTTCCGTCATTGCAGAAACCTCGTCGATCCCGCCGTTGAGCCACATGGCGGTATCGATGCAGTGCGCCAGCAGATCGCCGGTCACGCCGCTGCCGGCTACCTTCACGTCCAGCCGCCACAGGCCTTCCCCGCCCTGCGGCAGGTCGCTGGAAATCGTCCAGTCCTGCAGGAACTTCGCACGGTAATGGAAGATGCGGCCCAGCCGGCCTTCGTCAATTAACTGCTTAGCCAGAGTAACTGCGGGGACGCGGCGGTAGTTATACCAAACCATGTTCGGCACACCGGCCTGTTCCACGGCGTCGACAATGGCTTCCGACTCCGCGCCGTTGCGCCCCAGCGGCTTTTCGCACATCACCATTTTGCCGGCTTTCGCCGCGGCGATCGCGATTTCGGCGTGCGTGTCGTTGGGGCTCGCGATATCGATCAGATCGATATCGGGCGACTCGACGACCTTGCGCCAATCGGTTTCCACGTTGGCGTAGCCCCACTTGGCGGCGAAGTCTTTGGCGCGCTCCGCATTCCGCGCGCACACCGTGTGCAGCACCGGCTGGC
The DNA here is from genome assembly GCA_945860645.1 of Candidatus Sulfopaludibacter sp. SbA3. Lineage (GTDB taxonomy): Bacteria > Acidobacteriota > Terriglobia > Bryobacterales > Bryobacteraceae. The sequence continues at coordinate 2,191 of CAMATG010000169.1, forward strand.
ACGGCACATCAAAAAAGTTATTCACCTTCCGGAACGCATTAGAATGCGTGCGTCCCATGAAACCATAGCCAATCAAACCAACCCGAAGATTCTTCATATCCCTTTAGTTCCACCCGTGCGCGTCGCGCACTGAAATCATCGCCTGCAACACTTCGTTCCAGGTCTGCTGGTTCAACATCACGTCATTGGAGAACATGCATCCATCCCAGCAGATGTGCTGCACGGCGCGCGTCAAGTTGCCGGCGTCGTCGCGCAACCAGGCACCGGAATCGCGGACGATATCCAGCCGGCCATTCGGATCAAAGGGCTGGCAGTGGCGGCCGGTCTTGTCGTGGGAACCGGAGCCCTTCACGGTGCCGTCGTTCTGGGCCACATGGAAATCGATCATCCAGGGCCGCAAGGCACGCGCCATAGTGCGGTAGGCTTCGCCCAGCGCCACGGTATCGTTCCAGTCAAAGTTCTCCGGCAACAACGCGTCTTCCGGCGCGTTGTAGCCCATGGTGAAGAGCATGGTGTGGGCCATATCGGCCTGGAACCCCAATGTTTCCGGGCGTCCCACCATCTCCAGCAGCTTCACGTTCTGGCGCCAGCTGTGCATGCCGGCCCAGCAGATTTCGCCTTCGGCCGCCAGGCGTTCGCCGTACTCTTCGGCAATGTTGCAGGCCTTGGTGAAGGTGTCGGCAATGCGCCGCGTGCCCGCTTCGGGATCGGCCAGCCAGTCGTGCGGCCCGGTGGCCGAATCGATGCGAACGACTCCGTATTTGCGTACGCCCAGGTCCTTCAGCTTCTTGCCAATGCGACAGGCCTTGCGAACCTGCGTCAGGAACTTCGCCTGCTCCTCGTCGTCGCCCATGGCCGAGCCGCCGCCGGTGGGGCCCCACACGGGAGCCACCATCGAACCGACGCGCAGACCGCGTCCGCCGATGTCGTCGGCGAGCTTCTTCAGGTCGTCATCGGAGGAGTCAATATCGGTATGCGGCAGGCAGAGGAACAGGTCCACGCCGTCAAACTTCACGCCGTTCACCGACACGCCACAGGTCAGATCCAACATCGTTTCCAGCGAAATCGGCGGTTCGGAATCGGGACCTTTGCCCACCAATCCAGGCCACATCGCGTTGTGCAGCGCGGGAGACGCATTCTTTGTGCTCATCAGAAAATCCTCCGGGATAGCATACACCAACGGCCGTTTAGAAGAACGACGCGATGGCCTTGCGGGTGTGCTCGATATCGGCGTCGGTATGTGCCGCCGAAAGGAACGCGGCCTCAAACTGCGACGGGGGGAAGTAGACGCCCTGCTCCAGCAGGTGATGGAAGAACTTGCCGAAGCGGGCCGTGTCGCTGGTCTTTGCCGTCTCGTAGTCCACGACCGGCGTCTGCGTGAAGAAGAGGGTGAACATGGAACCCACACGGTTCACGGTGAATTCCGCAGGGAGCCCGGCACACAGAGCCGCCGCCTTCTCTTCCAGGCGCGCGTACAGCCCGGCGTCCTTGCGAATGTTTCGCAGCATCGCGAGGCCCGCGCTGACCGCCAGAGGATTGCCAGACAACGTGCCCGCCTGGTACACGTTCCCCACCGGCGCCACTTTGCGCATAACGTCCTTGCGCCCGCCGTAGGCGCCGATCGGCAGCCCGCCGCCGATGACCTTCCCAAACGTCGAAAGATCCGGCACCACGCCGAACAACGACTGCGCCCCGCCGCGCGCCACGCGGAACCCGGTCATCACTTCGTCGAAAATCAGCAACGCCCCGTGTTTGCGTGTCTCCGCCACCAGGGCGCCGAGGAACTCCGGCGTCGGCAAAACGCAACCCATGTTGCCCACGACGGGTTCCAGGATCACGCAGGCAATCTTGTCACCATGCGCTGCGAACGCCTGCTCCAGCGCTTCCACGTTGTTGTAGGGCAGCGCCAGTGTTGTATCGGCAAAAGCCTTCGGCACGCCTGCGGTGTCGGCAATTCCCAACGTCGCCATGCCGCTGCCGGCCTTCACCAGGAGCGAATCCACGTGGCCGTGATAGCAGCCCTCAAACTTGATCGTCAGGTCGCGACCGGTGAAGCCGCGGGCCACGCGGAGAGCCGACATCGTCGCCTCCGTCCCGGAGTTTACCAGGCGGATCATCTCCATGGACGGCACGGCGTCCCGGATCTCCTCGGCCAGTTCAATCTCGCGCTCCGTGGGCGCGCCGAAGCTGGTGCCGATGGTCAGCGCGTCCTCGATCGCCGCCAGAATCTCCGGATGCCGGTGGCCCAACAGCATCGGCCCCCAGGAGCCAATGAAATCGATGTACTCATTGCCGTCGACGTCCCAGAGCCGCGCCCCGTTGGCCTTGGCCATGAACCGCGGCGTGCCGCCGACGCTGCGGAAGGCGCGCACAGGGGAGTTCACTCCGCCCGGGACCAACTCCTGGCCGCGGGCAAGCAATGCTTCAGATCGAGCAGTATTCATTCGTTTCCTTCACTTACTATTCGGCGCAAAAACAAATTAACGCCAATCTCGGTTAGCGTCAGGTGCAGCGTCGATCTTATCTGCTTCCGCAGATCATGATACGGCATGGTGCCGGCGAACAACTCCTGCATGATCCCGTTCAATCGGGCGCTTCGCCGTAAAAACTGAATCATCCTGTCCGTGTTCGCGCCGAACAGATAGCGGCCCAGGAACAGGCGCCGCGCCAGCGTCGAGGCATACGACAGGTCGTCGACAAACTCCCGAGTGACCGCGCCGGCATACTCCGCCTCGCGCCCCTCGGCTGCCAGAGTCCCGGCCAGTTCGCCGGAGCGCATCGCATAATAAATTCCTTCGCCGGTTACCGGATCCACCAGTCCGCCCGCGTCACCCACGGCCAGCCAACCATCACCGGCGAGGCGGTTGTGCTGCCAGGACGCCGCTTCTAATGACGGCAGCATGTGCCCGTAGAACTTGGCGCCTTCGCGCGACATTCCTCGCGCGTCCATATAGCGTTCCAACCGCGCCCGCATGGCCGTCGCCGGCTCCCCTTTTCCACAGATGCCCACCGACAGATGCCCAGCCCGCGGAAACACCCACAGATACCCTTCGAATCCGGCAAAGAACTCCAAGTCGATGTGGCCTTGCTCCCTCGGCACATAGTAGCCCAACGCCGTCATCGTATCGGCCGGTTGAAACGCTGTCCCGGTGTCACGCAAAGGATTTCGCGCGCCAGTCGCCACGATCACGAAATCGGACGTCGTTTCTCCGGACGCCGTTCGCACGGCCCAGCGGCCTGCTGTCCGGCGAATCCCCAACACGCGCTCCGTCCGCAACTCGGCACCCGCGGTCGCTGCGCGGTCCAGCAGGAGTTGATTCAACTCCCGCCGCGAAAAAATCAACATCGGCTTTTCCAACTGCAACCGCACCGCGCCCGCGCCCGGCGAATGGAGGCACGTGCGCGTTACCCGCCGGTAGGCGCCGCTTTTTTCCAGAAAAGGATACTGTTTATAGGCTTTGTAGGTCACCCCGCCGCCGCAGGGCTTCTCCCACGCCATCTTTTCGTCGAACAAAATCGCGCGTGCACCGGCGGCCACCACCTGACAGGCCGCCATGGCGCCCGCCGGTCCGCCGCCGAGCACCGCGACTGTTCTCACGGATGGGCCTTGGGTGTCGAGGGCGCATGCACCGCCCCGTTGGCAGGTTCACTGGTCGGCGGGTGGCCCGCCGGCATCTCACCGGTCGGCATCGCGGTATTGCCGTGCGGGCTCGACTTCTCCGACGGCTTCACGGTCCACTTCCCGCCTTCCATCAAGAGCGCGTAGTTCATCTGGATCCCCGCCCCGCCTTCCTTCGGCGAAACAGACACCACGGCGTCGGCTTCCTTGTCCCGAAAGTTTACAGAGACAACTTCGATCTTCATCGATTGCGTCATCATGTCGCTACGTTTCGCCAGATGGTCCAGAATTGCCTGCTTCACGGCATCCTGATTCTGGGGGGCTTTGGCGCATCCAGCCAACAGCACAAGGAGGAGAGAGAGTATTCGTACGGCCACACCCGAATTATAACGGGCTAGCCGGTCCGGGGGAAAGGGAGACGTGCGCCCCCCATCCGTCAATCTCCCCGGTCTCCGGCCGTTCCCAAGAGCAACAGGCTTTCCAGTTCCGCCACGGCCCGCCATCCGTCACGCAATGCGTCGTTATACTCCTCCTGTAACTCAAAGTAACTTCGCTGCGCGTTCAACACCTTTGGATACTCGCCTTGCATCCCGCGGAAGTTACTCAGATACGTCTCATAGGCCCGCCGTGCGTCACCCAACGCAGCATCCCGGTACCGCGTCACCGTCACCCGTGCCGACTCATACCGTTGCCACGCCGCGGCGAATCGCGCCTGTAGCGCCCGCTCCGTCCGCGCACCCTCCAACTGCGCCCGTTCCACGCCTGCCCGGGCCGCCCGCAGGTTCCCCTGCTGCCGGTTGAACAAGGGAATCTCCACACCGACGTCAAAGATCCCTTCCAGCCCCACCGGACGCCCACCGGGCACATCCCCATACTCCCCGTTCCGCCGCAGGCCTCCCCGCACCTGTAGGTCCGGCACGCGCGCGGCCCGCGCCTGGCGTAGCGCCCACTGTGCCCGCGCCTTTTCGGTGACAGCCATCGTCACCTCCGGGCTTTGCGCGCGCACCTGCGCCCACAGCGTCTCCCGCGCTAACTCCGGGAAATCATCTACCATCCCGTCCAATTCCCGCGGCGCCAGCCCCTCGGTGTTCAACAACGCCGCCAGCTCCGCCCAAGCCCGCGTTTCCATCTGTCGCGCCTGCTCCAAATGCACCGCCGCCCGCTGCGTCTCCACGTCGGCCATCCGGATATCCGGCTCGTCCATGCGCCCAATGTTTTGCAGCTCCCGGGCGATCTTAGCCGTTTCCGCCGCCGTCTCAAACAACTTCGTCCGCACCCTGGTTCGCTCCGTCGCCGCCAGCGTGTCGTAGAACAGCATTCGCAGTTGGCCGCGCAGCCTGAGCCGCCACGCCTCGCGCGTGGCCCGCGCCCGCTCCACGTCCTGTCCGGCCAGATTCCGGTCAATCCCCAGCTTCCCGCCCATGACAATCCGCTGTTCCACAAACCCGCCCACACTGCCCCCGCGCGTGGCGCGCGAGACGTGTTCGCCCGTCGCCCCGATCGTCGGGTTCGGGTACAGCCCGGCCTGGGCCTGGCGCCCTTCGGCCATCTTTACGGAAGCCTCGGCCTGTTGGTACTCCGGGTTCTGGGACAATAGCCGGCCTTCCAGATCGGCCAGCGTCAACCCCGCCGCAAGCAGGAGAATCGGCGTCATCGCGCACCTCTTTCGTGATGCTGATGCCCGCCGGCGGGGGCCTTGCGTGGCGGTGGATTCTTGCGTAACGCCTCGATCTTCCCGAACACGTCCGGGCTGACCACGCGCACGAGCGTCATCATCCCCCCCATCGCCGCCGTCCAGCCTTTGCGCAAACCGTAGTTTTCGGGTTTGTGGCCGTACGGGTCGTCGTCGGGCATCCACATGTCCTGCGGGTAGCCGGCCACTTTCTTCTTCTCCGCGTCGTCCTTCGGCCAGTGCCCCGCCCCGTGGGACATTGGCCCCACCATCGGGAACATGTTGTTCATCATGTGGTGCGGCAGGTGGCAGTGCAGCATCCACTCGCCTTCCATCTTTGCGACGAACTCGATCTCGCGCACCTGCGCCACGCCCACCAGCACGGTGTTCTGGGGGTACCACAGCGCCTCTGGGACACGCCCGCCCTCGGTCCCGGTCATCACGAACTGGAATCCGTGCAGGTGGATCGGGTGATGGTCCATCCCCATGTTGAGCAAACGGATGCGCACCCGTTCGCCTTGCTTCACCACCATCGGCGTGCAGTCCGGACCGGAGCGCCCGTTGAACGTCAGCCAGTTGAACTCCATCGCCAGCGAATTCGGGATTGCGTTGTTCGGCCGCAGGTCCCACTCCTGCAGAATCAGGCCAAAGTCGTGGTCGACGCGTGGCCCCGTTGGCGCCTTGGGATGGATCAGAAAGAACCCGATCGCCCCCATCATTTCCTGCATCGGGAAGTGCGAATGATAGAAGCAGGTATTCGTCTGGTTGAGCGTGAACTCGTAGACGTGGGTCTGGCCTGGCAGTGTGGGATCCTGGCCCAGTCCTACGCTGCCATCCTGCGTATGCGGGACCTCGAATCCATGCCAGTGGATGGCTGTCGGCTCCGGCAGCTTGTTGGTGAAGACGACGCGCACGCGGTCGCCTTCGGTGACCTCCAGCGTTGGCCCGGGCACGCTGCCGTTATAGCCCCAGGCCGTCAATTTACGGCCGGGCGCAATCTCGGTTTCCACCACCTCGGCCGCCAGGTGAAACTCCTTCACCCCGTCCACAATGCGCGGAGCCAATTTCGCCAAATCCGGGGTCACGAAGGGCGCTGGCGGAGCGACCGGCGTGGCGGCCTGCAATGCGGCGCCGCTCGAAAACATACGGCCTAAAAAGCCGCGTCGATGAAAAGACATATCTCTCCTCTGCAAATCTCGGACAAGTGAGTGCTGTCGCGGACAGAGGAGAGAATCAGAGTCGAAGCGGCGTGCGCTGTGCGGGGGCGACTCGAAGCGGGGCGACCACTTGCGCGGTAATCGCAGTCGACACAGAGGCGCGGACCCAAGCCACGCCCACGGAGACAACCGTCTTGGCGACCGGCAAATCGTCAGTCGGCTGCAGCCCATGCGCGCAGCCACTGGTGATGGCCGCCGCCACGCAAACCGTTCCACACCACGCGTTGGCCACCGGTGCAATCAGCAGCACCAGGATCAGCAAAAGAAGTGGGACACGGCGGGGCACTCCCTTCATGATAACGGCTCCTGCTGCGAGTGGGGCACCGGTTCCCGTAACCTGTCTAAATGCGGTTTCTACTCCTCGTGCTTAGCCTTGCCCTCGCGGCCCAGGAGGATCCGACCGTCATTTCCAAGCGCGCCGCTGCCCTCGCCGCTCAGTCCCGCCACGAAGCCGCCATCGCCGAATACCAAAAAGCATTGGAAATCCACCGCAGAAAGGCGGATCGATTCAACGAAGGCGTGGTGCTGAACAACATTGCCGCCAGTTGGACCTCACTTGGCGATCCCGATGCCGCTCTGCCCCTGTTCGCCGAAACGCTCGCCATTCGCGAAGCCTTGAATGATCAACTCGGCATCGCCTATACACTGCTCGGCATCGCGAACGCCCACTGGTTCGCCGCCGAACCGCAGAAGGCGCTGGACGCCTACCGCCGCCTGATTGCCCAGTCGACGGTTCTCAAAAACGATCTCCTTCTCGCCCACGCGCTGAACAATGGCGGCCTGGTGTTGCAATCACTCGGGGACGATTCGACGGCCCTCGCGCAGCACCTGCGCGCGCTGGCGCTGTTCCAGAAATCCAGCCAGCGGCTCTTCGAAGGCTATGCCCGCAACAACGCAGGTCTCGCCCAGCTCAACCTGAACCGGCCTGCCGAGGCCCGCAACAGCTTCAACGAAGCACTGGCCATCTTCCGTGAAGTCCTTGACTCCCGCGCTCAGGCCTACGCCCTCCACAACCTCGGCGATCTGGAGGCCAAAGCAAACCGGCCCGACGCCGCCATCCCCTTCTACCGCCAGTCGCTCGAATTCAAGCGCACGGCCCGGGATCGATACGGCGAAGCGTGGTCCCTGGCGCGCCTGGCCGAAGCCAACGCCGCCAAAGGCGACAACTCCGGCGCCACCATGCTCCTCCAGCAGGCGCTGCATCTCCATCGCTCTGTCGCCGATCGCTCGGGTGAGGCCGCGGCGCTCGCCCTGCTCGCGCGCATCGAACGCCGCACCGGCGATATCCCCCGCGCCACCCAGCACCTGGAGGAATCGCTCTCCCTCATCGAGCGGACCCGCAACTCCCTAGCCACCCCCGAGTTACGCGGCAGCTACTTTGCCACCCGCCAGTCTATTTATGAGTTCCTGACCAGTATGTTCGTGGAACAGAAAGACCCGCGCGCGCTGGAGATCAG
>CAMATG010000170.1 GCA_945860645.1 Candidatus Sulfopaludibacter sp. SbA3
GATCGTCAATCGGGATGAGGGCGGTGTCGGAGGCGAGGTCGATGGCCTTCGAGAAGGTATAGCTCGACCGGAGAGTGAGGCGGCGTTGGAACTTCATATTGAGTGAAGTTTGGAAGGCGTGATAGGAGGAGCTGACGCCGGAGGTGAGGTAAGTGACGACGCCCTGAGCGGGGTTGGGTCGGAGGTTCGGTTGGAGGTTTTCGCCGCCATTGGGACGGGCGGTGCGGGGGAGGTTGAGGCCGCGGTTGCCGACGTAGGCGACGCTGAGGACGGAGCCTCGGCTGAAGAGTTGACGTTCCACGGTGAGGTTCCAGTTTTGGACGTAGGGGTTGACGAGGTTACGGTCGACGACGTAGCCATCGGAGCCGAGGACGGCACCGGCGAGGAGGTCCGGGAAGCGGGGCATGAACCGGGAGAGCGTGGTGACTTGCGGCGGGGTGAAGCGGGATTGGGCGATGAAGTCCATCTGGAGAGGGGAGTAGAAGAGACCGTAACCGCCGCGGAGGATGGTGGTGGATTTACCTTGGAGGTCCCAGGCGAAGCCGACGCGGGGAGCGAAGTTATTACGGTCGGGGGAGTAGCTTTGAGTCAGTCGGTTGTTCTTTTCCGAGGGGACGCCGTAGTATTCGTGACGGAGACCAAGGTTGAGGGTGAGGGTGCGGGTGATGCGGTAGTCGTCCTGGAGATACCAGCCGAGTTCGCGGTTGCGCTGGTCGATGCGGCTGATGCCGATAGCGCGGGAGTAGGTGAGTGGGGTGCCGGCGAGGAAGGCCCCGACGGAGGGAAAGATCATCGTGCCGTTGAAGTTACGGTCGCTGGTGGAGTTGTATTGAATGACGCGGGCGATGACGCCGGCCTTGAGGACATGCTTGCCGAGAGAGTAACTGAAATCGTCGGCGAAGGTGTAGTTGTGGGTGCGGGTTTCGGTGGGCGGGATGAAGGTGCCCAGGCGGGGCAGGCCGGTAACGAGGAGGAGTCCGATGGTGCCGTTGATGGCGGGGTCGCCGAGGACGGGGGAGTTCGGAGTTACTTTGGAAAAGTACGTCGAGTAAGTTCCACGAAATTGGTTAAAGGAACGGGGCGTAAGGGTGGAGTCCAGACTGACGACGGCGGAGTGGGAGTGGTTGATGGTGTCGGCGTTGCCGGCGCCGAGGCGGTCGCGAGTGGGTCCGATGGCGTTGACCCAGTTGCGACGGGCCGCGAGGCGATGTTTGGCGTTGATCTGATAGTCGAGGCGGACGATGCCGGTGAGGGTGGTGGTGGGGCTGGATACGGCGGCGCTTTGGAGGTTGGTGCCGGGGACGTTGGGTTCTGGGTAAAAGGGAAGGAGTGGACGGACAGCGGGGACGGCGCGCGCACGTTCAGCGGCAGTGAGTGTGGTGATCGTCGAAGAGGAACGGAAGGCGTTCCGGGCGTTCACTTCGTAGCCGCCGAAGAAGAAGAGACGGTCTTTCTTGAGAGGGCCGCCGAGGGTGACGCCGGGCATGTTGACGCGGACGGGGTTGCGGGCGGAGAGAAGGGGATTACGCGAATTGAAGGCTTCGTTCTGGAGGATGTAGTAACCGGACCCGTGCCAATCGTTGCCGCCCTGTTTGGTGACGAGGTTGACGACGGCACCGGAGGCACGGCCGAACTCGGCTTTGAAGTTGGACGTTTGCATTTCGAAGGCTTCGACGGTTTCCATGGAGACGGGTTGCTCGGTGAGACCGCGGCCGAGGAGGTTGCCGGAGACGGGGTCGTTGTATTCGGCGGCGTCGACCATGGTGTTGACGGCACCGATGGGACGGTTGCCGTTGACGGTGAAAGGGGCGTGGGCGGCGCTCGTGAAGCCGACGCCGGGGGTCTGGTAGGAGAGGGCGCGGTAGTTGCGACCCTGGCCGCCGGCGATCATGGGGATGTTGGCCACCTCGCGGGAAGAGTAGTTGGAGCCGCGGACGCCGTTGGCGGCGACACGTTCGATTTCGGCGATGGAATCGGTGACGACCATGGCCTCCTGGCGGGTGCCGAGTTCGAGACGAACAGTGCGGGTGACTTCCTGGCCGATGACGAGGTCGAGAGCGTCAATACGGTAGGGTTTGAAACCTTCCTTTTCAATGACGAGCGAGTATGTGCCGGAGGCGAGTCCGTTGATGCGGAAGACTCCGGCGTCGGTGGAGCGGCCGAGGAGGGTTTGGTTGCCGCGAGTGGAAGTTAGCTTGACCTGGGCGTCGGAGACGGCTTGGTCAGTGGGGTCAAGGATTGTGCCTGAGAGGTAGGCGTTGACGCCTTGGGCGAGCAAGGAGCCGGCAGTGAGTAGAAGTACAAAGAGTGTTTTCATTGGAGTTTTTTCCGAAGACCGAAGTAGAAAAGGGCGGCGAGCGTGGTGAGGACGAAGGCGCCGAGAAGGGAGTTACGGACCACCGTTTGGGTTGGCGCGGCGGCCATTTCCCGGACGAGGCGTTGGCCGACGACGAGCGCAGAGGACTGCTTGCCGGTCGTAGACTTTTCGAGAGCCTGAGAGAAGTTTTGGGAGAGCTGGTTGCCGACTCCGTTGAGTTGGGTTTTGACGAAAGCCTGCAGGGCGATGTTGCCGGTGGTGCGTTCGCCGCCGGAGGTTCCGTGGGTGGCGACGGACTGGGCGTAGGCGGTCGCGAGGGTTTGGAGGACCTTGGCGTCGGGCTTCCAGTAGCCTTTGCGGGCGGTTTCGAGCATGGTGGCGGTGAGGTTTTGAAAGGCGTAGGGGTTCTTCTGGTCGAACCACTCCTTTAAGCCGAGTTTTTCGCGGTCTTCGACGTAGATTTGATAGACCTCGTCCCACATGTAGCCTTTGACGGCGTCCGGTTTGGTGACTTGCCAGCCGTAGAGGTTGGAGGCGAGCGTGGCGATTTCGGAGGCGCCGGAGAAGTCGTTTTTCTTCATGCCTTCGATCCACTTTTTATTCCAGTAGATGGCGCGGAGGTCGGAGGCGAGGGCGTCTTCGACGGTTTTGACACGGGCTTTGTTGACGTCGCGGGTGTCGGCCATGTAGGCGGCGGCATTTTGGCCGGTCGTGTCGCGGATGGCCATGACCATGCCGCCGGAGTACTCGAAGTAGTGGTCCAGGGTGAGGGCGGAGATGGTGTTGGAGGAGTGCGAGATGGAGACGGCGTCGGTGCCTTTCAGTGCCGTTTCGTAGAGTTTTGGGACTTTTTTACCCCAGTCGGCGCCGAGAGTATAGACGGAGCCAGCGCGGTCGAGATACTCGGCGCTGAGCTCCTTCGTGTCGGTGTAACTGCCGGAATTTGTAACACCACCGGTAAGTCCGGTGCCGTAGCCGCCGGGGCCGTTCGAGTAGATACGGGCGTTGGATAGTTGGCGGGCTTCTTTGGCGGAGAGGCCGGATTCTTTGAGCGATTGTTCGAGTTGTTGGGAGCCTTCGGCGACGTAGTTATCGCCGTCCTTGGCGAGTACGGCGAGGCGGACGGCTTTATCGACGAGTTCCATGCGGTCAGGAAAGGAGTCGCGGAATTGACCGGCGGCCTGAAGGATGACGTCAATGCGTGGGCGCTTGAGTTCGGCCATGGGGATGACTTCGAGATCGATGACGATGCCGCGTTGGTCCCAGACGGGTTTGATACCCATGAGCCACAATGCCTGGGCGAGGTCAGAGCCGTACTGGCGGACTAGCTCGGTGGCCCAGAGGTTGAAGCCGATCTTTTTGGGCCAGCGGCCGAGGCGTTTGCGTTCAGCCTCGGCGAGTTGGGTTCCAAGGGTGACGCCGACGTCCCAGGCGGCTTTGGTGGGGATCTCGGCGGGGTTGACGCCATAGAGATTGCGGCCGGTGGGGAGGGCGGAGGGGGTGCGAACTGGGTCGCCTCCGCCGCCAGGGCGGATGTAGCGCCCGTCGAGGGCTCGGAGGGTCTGGGTGACTTCGGCGGAGGATTCGGCGAAGGCGGCTTTGAGCATGGCGACACGGGAGGCATCGTCGGTGGGAGGTGCGGCGGAGGGTGCGACGGGAGGGGCGCCGGGGCCGTCGCCGAAGGCCATGGGCACGGGGCTGTTGGCGCGCTGGACGCGGGCTTGGACGTCGGGAGGCGGGGTCCCGATTTTAGGGATCCAGGCGGGATGGCCGCTGGCGATGGGGGCGGGCTTGGCGGGTTGGGTTTCGGGAGCGTACTCGCGCTTGCCGGTGCCGGGAGTAGGGGCGTAGGGCCGTGCGAAGCCGGCGAGTTTGATGGGGGTGGCGGCGGGGGAGGCCATGAGAGCACCGACGCGTTCGGCAGCGCGTCGGCGGTCGCCACCGGATTTGGCGAGGAAGTCTTTACCAAGGATTTCGGCCATGGTGAGGCGGAGATCCTGGGGGTCGTCGGCGATGCCGTGGACGTGCATGCCGACGGGGATCTTGGCTTCGTCGAGTTCATTGAGATAGGCATCGAGGACCTCGACTTGTTCGTCGGTGGGTTTCTGATCGGTCCAGTTGAAGCGGAGATCTTTGTCGAGTTTGCGGCGGGAGCCGATGTCACGAATGCGGGTGCGCATTTGCTCTTTAAGGACGCCGGAGTCTTGCGCCTTGAAGCGTTGGGTTTCGCGGTATAGATCGGCGACATCTTTGTCGGTCTCGGAGAGTTGGGCTGCTTGGATGGGCGGCGTTTGATGACTGACGAGGACGGCGGAGCCACGGCGCTTGGCGATGAGGGCTTCGCCGACGTTGTCCATGGTGTAGACGTAGACGTTGGGGAGCGAGGCGACGACGCGGTCTGACCAGTCGTCGTCCATTTGGCCGACGGGGCGGCCGGGCAGGAACTCATAGGTTCCGTGGGTTCCGTAGTGCACGAGGGCGTGGGCTTTGAGACCTTCCTGGAGCCACCAGTAGAGAGCGAGATATTGATGGGTGGGTGGGACTTTGTCGGAGTGGGCGAGCTTGGAATCCATGACCGCGCCGCGGGCGGGTTGGGGGAGCAGGACGACGTTGCCGAAAGAGAGGGTGGGGATGACGAAGTAGGATTTGCCGTCGCGGCGGGCGGTCATGAAGGTGCCGGGGGCGGCGCCGTAGGCTTCGGTGACGGAGGTCTGCATCGTGGCGGGCAGCTTGGCGAACCAGGAGTTGTAGCCTTCGACGGGGAGGAGGGTGACGCCGGGTTCGGAGACGAGTTTTTCCATTTCGCCGGTTTCGGTTTCGCTGACGTTGCGACCGCGGGCTTGCATGAGCTTGAGGAGTTGTTCGGGGTCTCGCGGATTGCCTTCGACTTTGTAGCCGGCGGCTTTCATTTGATTGAGGAAGCCGACGAGACTGCGGGGTACGTTCATGCCTTGGGCGGTGAAGTCGGCTTTGCCGATACCGTTGAAGTAGACGACGGCGACCTTTTTATTGGCGTTGGCGGTGCGACGGAGACGAACCCAGTGTTCGGCGCGGTCGACGAGGCGTTCGACGCGTTCGACGATGGGGGCTTCGACTTTACGACCGGCGGCGTCCTTGACCATGCCTTCGATGAGGACGGGTTCGACGGTGCCATCGAGTTCGCTGACGACGGTGCCGATGGAGAGGCCGGGGCCGCGGATGCCGCCTTTGTCCTTCTGATATTCGTCGATCGTTTTTTGTTCAAACATCAGAGTGAGGCCGCGGATGATGGGAGCGTCGATTTTGGCGTTCATGAGTTCAACGCCGCGTTCGCCCTGGAAGAAGCGGCCGTGGGAGCGGTTGACGACGAGGTCGGGTTTGACCTCTTCGAGGAGTTGGCCGAGTTGGGTGGCTCCGAAGATGGGGGCGACGTTGAAGTTGCGCTTTTCGAAGGCGCGGATGAGACCGTCGGTACCTTGGGTGATGCCGGTTTTCCAACCTTGGGAGAAGTCGAGGGCGACCCACGGTTGGCCGGGCTTTTCGTGGCCAGCCTCTTTGTACCAGGCTTTATAGGCTTCGGTAGAGGTGAGGACGTCGGGGGCGTCGGGGTGATAGTAGCCGCTTTCGGGGAGAGGGGCGGGGGGCTGGATTGGAGCTTTGCCGCCGATGTAGGTGGTGGTCAGGAACTGGAGCAGGCGGGCCCAGTTGTCGACTCCGCCGTTGGAGAAGTAGCCGCTGACGAACTTATCCTTACCCGCGAAGTCGGCGTTGCCGATGCGCATCATGTCGGCTTGACGGGGCGGGAGGACGATGACTTTGGCACCGGCGTTGGTGGCGCTTTGGAAGGATTGCTGAGCTTCTTTCGAATATGGCTCGGCGCGGAGTCCGCTGACGATGACGACGTTGAAGGGGGAGAGGTCGGGTGGTTTGGTGGCGGCGTCGACGGTTTCACGGGACCAGGTTTCGACCTTGATCTGGCTTTTTTCGGAGGCCTTTTCGGCGAGGATGACGAGTTGGTCAGCAAATCCGAGGAAGAGGATTTTGGGCCGGGTGAGGGCGCGGAAGGCGTAGTAGCCGCCGGCGAGGACGGTGAGCGAGAACAGGGCTAGGGCGAGCTTCTTTTTCATCGGGATTCCATCCTTACTGCTGCGAGATCGGGGACCCAGGAGGGGGGCGCTTCGGTTGGCTGCCAAAGGGCGAGGAGGAAGTGCATGTCGGTGACATCCTGCTGATACCAGCCGCGCATGATGACGGAGACGGCGTAGCAGGTGCCACCGACGAGCAGCCCTAAGACCGTGGTGGTAAAACCGATTTGGAGGTTGGCCGCCATGGCTTGCATATCTCCTTTGGCGAGGCCAGCTAGGGCGGGTTGAAGGGGGATGAGAGTGCCGATGAGGCCGAGCATCGGGCCGACTTTGGACATAATGCCTAGGCGTTCGACGCGGCCGTGCATCGCGTGTTCGAGGTCGGCGACGGTTTTGTCGACCATTGCGGGGAAGGCAGCGTGCTGGCGGATAGCGAGTTGGAGGGTTTGCCAGTCGGCGCGGAGCGAGAGCGCGAGGAAACGGTCCTGAGTGGGTTCGTTCTTCAGCAGCGAGGCGAGAGAGATCGCGTTGCGGCGGTGGTCGGCGAGGTCGGAAAGGAAGCGTCCGAGAACCCACGCGCCGTAGGCGAAGGCGGCGAGAGTTCCGAGCAGGGTGGGGAGAAGAAAAGCGCTGGAAAGGATGTAGAGGAGATCGTGAATTGAGTTCATATTGAAACCGTTGAAGGGAATAAGTAGAAGCGCAGAGAGATGTGACCCGGCGGCGAATTCGCGGGCTTTGGCGAGAGAGACGGAACGGAGCCGGCTGAGGAGGAGTATGGCGGCGAGATAGCCAGCGGCGGCGAGAGCGCCGGCGAGGAGGCCGGTAGGAACGGGGGTTGACTGGAGGAGGACGAAGTTGACGGCGATGGCGAAGACAAAAAAGAGGGGGCCGGTCGATACGGCGAGGAGCGGGATGGACTTGGAGCGAAGGAGCCAAAGGCCAAGGAGGATGTGGACGAGGAGGGCCGGGGCCCAGATGGAGGGGAGATTGAGGAGGCGGAGGGCTTCGGCGGGGGCTAGGCGATCGGCGATTTCGCCGGAGAGGAGGAAAGTGACGAGAGGAAGGGCGATGACGAGGGGACGGCGATGGGCGAGAAGGAGGGCGTCGCGGATAAGAAAGAGGATGCCCAGACCGAGAAGAGGCGAGACGACGTCAATCTGCATAACGAGAACTCGACATCAATAACAGCATGAGAGTGAGAATACGATATCATTATCTTTAAGGCAAGAGAAATCTCGTTATCTACGCCGATCGGGATGCGATTCTTGGTTTTCTTGGGCGTAGCGGCTTTGTGGGCGCAGGAGCGACCGCGGGCGTGGGAGATGGGGTTAGTGGTGGGGGTTTTGCCGTCGGGGCCGTCCAGGCTTGGGTCCACTCAACCGTGAACGTCAATGTCCAACGCCTCGGAGTGGGCACAAGGGGGCCCTCGTGCCCATCGGCAACTAGGCTCAAATGTTGTTGAATTCACGCGAGCGAAATCGGGCCAAAGGGCGGCCCCGAAATGCGGTTCAATTCCAGACTCCCGTACAGTCGCGAAGGCAACCGCGAAATGGAACTCGGCGGGCGGTGGTACTGGTTGCCGTCTGGAAAACCAAGTCGGCAGCGCCCGTCCTAAAGCGATGAAGCGATTTCACGGGCTTTGTTGATTTGGGAATCGACACCCTCGGTCAGGGACTCAAGCGTCAGTTCGACGAGCACATTTGGTCCAACACCCTTGCCCTCGATCGTCTCGTCGACCCAAGTGCGCCATGTCGAGACGGGCATGCGCAGGAGATAGTTGTGGGGCAATCTGAAGTTGCCCGCTCCAAGGACTTCGCCGGCAGTCTTGGTTCCAACAATTGGAGCCAACTTGTGCTCGGCTACAAACGCGGCAACAATCTCCGCCGCCGAGCGCGAGGTCTCGTCGAAAAGTAGAACAGAACGCCCCTGCAGGTGCCCATTTCCGAGTCCCTCGGTTGCCAACGCTACCGAGCGATCACGGTTCTACACTCGGTACTTCAGCAGCATCCCCAACTGCTGCCATTTCGTGGATGGAAGTTTGTCAATGCAGGGCAGGGAAGTCTTGTCCCAACCGGCGCGAATGGCTTTGAGCGTTAGGCTATAGCCGATCTCAGTTCGGCCTGGTGTCAACCAGCTCCTCAACCGCTGCGATGCAAGTCCTCCACCTCGACATAACACCCTGGATGGAGTGGTTTGTCGCCTGCCTCGGTCGCGCCATCGATGGGGCACAGAAAACGCTCCAAATCGTCCTCGAAAAGGCCCGCTTCTGGGAACAGATAAAGGGCGTCCCACTCAACGAGCGGCAACGCCAGGTCATCAACCGCCTGTGGAACGGCTTCGAAGCGCACAGGCCGTGCCGGAGCGTGTCCGTTGTCCTCGTGTCCCTTCGAAGGCAAACTCACAACCTCCAAAAACGCCGCCCTGGCAAAGTGCTCGCAAGACACCGCCCACCGCGACAGCCTCGCCCTCGTCGCCCACAGCGTTCTCACGCAGAACCCCGAAGGCGGCCGCAGCACCAACTATTCACTGGCGCCGGTACGGTGACCTGCGCCCCCCCCTACTTCCCCTCAATCCGGTACAAATGCGTCCGCGTCCGCACATAAAACGCCTTCCCCGCAATCGCCGGTGACGCCAGAAACCCATCGTCCAGCTTGTTCTCCGCCAGCTTCTCAAACGTCCGCCCCGGCTTCAGCACAATCGTCTTCCCGTCTTCACTGAACAGCCACAACTTCCCATCCGCATACACCGGCGAAGCCGAATACTCCCCGCCCACCCGCTGCTGCCACACCACATCCCCCGTCTTCGCATCCACGCAACTGGCAATCCCCGTATCCCCGATCATGTAGATCAGCCCGTCCACCAGTAAAATCGACGGCTTATTCGGCACCCCCCGCTTCACCCGCCACGCCACATGGCTATCGGTGATCAGCCCCGAACCGCCCGTCCGCACCGCCATCAACTGCCCCGCCGAAAACCCGCTCGGAAAGTAGATCAACCCATCCCCCAACACCGGCCGCGTACTCGCCGAATGCTGCCCCCGCTCCTCCACCCGCCACAGCTCTTTCCCCGTCAACGGATCGTAGGAATAGGCGGCCTTCGCCCCCAGGCTGATCATCTCCCAGCGCCCGTTGATCCGCGCCACATGCGGCGTCGCAAACGCCTTCCGCATGTCGCCCTCCGCCGCCGGTTTCCCATCCTTATCCAGGTCCTGAAAATCAATCGACCGCTTCGTCTGCCAAACCGTCTTCCCCGTCTTCTTATCCAGCGCCATCACAAACTGCACATCGCTGCCGTCAAAGTGCATCAGCAACAGGTTCTGAAACAGGATCGGCGACGACCCCGCCCCGCGAAAGTGATTGCACTCAATGTCCCGCCGCTGCCACACCACCTTGAACGTCTTCGTGTCGATCGCCGCCGTCCCCGCAGACCCGAACGTAATATAGACCCGGCCCTCTTCAATCACCGCCGTCGGCGAAGCCGGCGTGTTGAAGGAGTGGATAAACTGCGGCTGCGCCACGTCGAACAGCTTCCAGTCTTTCAGCACCTTCCCGGTCTCCCGGTCCAGACACAGCACGAACAGCTCCCGCCCATCTTTACTAGCCGACGTCAGCCAAACCTGTTTCCCGTAAACCACCGGCGACGACCATCCCCGGTCATGAATCGCCGTCTTCCAGACGATGTTCTTCGACTCGTCCCAAACCAGCGGCAACCCCTTGGCATCGGAGTGCCCCGTGCCATCCGGTCCGCGGAACTGCGGCCAACT
>CAMATG010000171.1 GCA_945860645.1 Candidatus Sulfopaludibacter sp. SbA3
CGTAACCCCCAAAAGGATCATCCCCGCCCAATCCAGCCGTCCCCGCCGCACCGTCCCCTGAACAGGCAACCCCCAAGCCGCCAGCACAAAATTCAAAATCCCCAACGGCACATTCACCAGGAAAATGGACCGCCACCCAAACCCAGCCATCAGCAGCCCACCCAGCGACGGTCCCAGCGTCGTCCCCAACGCCGACATCGTTCCCAACACCCCCATCGTCCGCCCCGTCCTCCCCTCCGGTGCAAACGAAACCGTCAACGCCATCATCACCGCCGCCCCCACCCCCTGCACCGCCCGCGCCCCAATCAAAAAACCGAGCGAAGGAGCCATCCCGCACAACGCCGAAGCCCCAGTAAACAACCCAATCCCGGCCAACAAAACCCGCCGCCGCCCAAACAGATCCCCCACCCGCCCCGCGCCAACAATAATGGTGGTAATCGCCAGCAAATACGCCAAAACCACCCACTGCGCCGCGGGAAAGGAAGCGCCCAACGCCCCCGCAATCGCCGGCAACCCGGCATTCGCAATACTCGTGTCCAACGACGCCATAAACATCGAAAGCGCCAATCCCCAAACCGTCAAATCAGTCTTCATACCCCCACCCTACGCGCCAACGGGGAAAAGCGGAAGACGCACGAGGTGCACTCAAATAGTGCACCAAACGCCATATACTCAATCCATGGCGCTCCCCGATTTCAACCTGCTCATCACCCTCGACGCCGTCCTCGCCGAAGGCAGCGTCGCCGGCGCCGCCCGCCGCCTGCAGTTGAGCCCATCAGCCATGAGCCGCGCCCTCGCCCGCCTCCGCGACACCACCGGCGATCCACTCTTAGTCCGCGCCGGCCGCGGCCTCGTCCCCACCCCCCGTGCCACCGAACTCCGCGAACAGGTTCACCAACTCGTCCAAGACGCCGAACGAGTCCTCCGCCCCACAACTCCCCCGAACCTAAAGGCGCTCCAAAGAACCTTCACAATCCGCACCCGCGAAGGCTTCGCCGAAAACTTCGCACCCGCGCTCCTGCAGCGAATCGCCAAGGAAGCCCCACAAGTCCGCCTCTGCTTCCAACAAAAAACCAGCAAAGAAAGCACCGCTCTCCGCGACGGCACCGCCGACATGGAAACCGGCGTCATCGGCCGTGTCACCAGCCCCGAACTCCGCGCCCAGGCCCTCTTCCGCGATCAGTTCATCGCCGTGTCCCGCAACAAAACCACCCGCTACGCCAAAGCCAACCACATCGCCCTAACCCGCCACGGAGCCTTGAATCAGCAAATCGATGAAGCCCTCGGAAGCCCCCGCAAAATCGCCATCACCGTCAGCACCTTCACCGCGGCCCTGGCCCTCGCCCGCGCGACAGATCTAATCGCCACCGTCCCCAAGCGCCAAACCGGCAACCTCCGCGAAGGCCTGCACAGCTACCCCCTGCCATTCGCGCCCCCCGAACTAACGGTGTCCCTAATCTGGCACCCCAGAATGGACGCCGACCCCGCCCACCGCTGGCTCCGCGCCGTCCTCCTCGAAACCTGCAAACCTACCGGTTAGGAGCCTTCTCCGAATCGGACGGCAAAAACCACCCAAACACCGCGGTCGTCAAACTCAGCACAATGGACCCCACCAGCGCCGCAATAAACCCGCTCACATAAAACCCCGGAACGATCGCCGCCGCCAGCATCAGCATCAGCGCATTGATGACCAACGAAGCCAACCCCAACGTGACAATCCGCAACGGCAACGCGAAGAACTTAATGACAGCCCCCAGCGTGGCGTTAATAAACCCAATCGCCGCCGCCGCCACCAGAGCAGCGACGAATCCGGAGACCGAAACCCCCGGCACAAAATAAGTCACCACCAGCAGTGCCACCGCGCTCACCACCCATCGCAACAAAAGGTTCGTCATAGGACACCCATTCTACGCCACATCCCCGCCGGCGGCACCCCGGACACCGCTTCATAATTGAATCGTAAGCAGTCTCCGAAGCTCCAGCCGGATCTCTATCGCCGACGCCGTCAGGTCAACCGTGGAAAACACGAACGGGTGCCCTTGAATGAAGGTCTGCGCTTGAACCTGCTCCCCAACCGCCGGGTGAAGAAACATCCCTGCCGTCTCGAACGATCCTTCGTAAAGCCCTTCCTGGGATCGCAGATAGGCGTACATCTGGTACAGATACTCGCTCTTGAGAAACGATCCTGAAAACCGACCGGCACGAAGGATGCTCGTGAACTTCGTATCCACAACCAACCGCCGTCCACCGTTGGGCGGGTCGAGAACGATGTCGGTGAGCATCCCAGGAAGCAGCCCCTGCAGAATAGGCGACGATTCCGCAACCTGCCACGCCAGTTTCATTCCTCCGCGAATCCGCCAGCCAAGGGGCTCCAACTCCATACGGCAGAAGCCCAGAACTGCCTTCTCAAACAGCCGGCGAACCCAACTCTCTTCGCGGTCAGGCGCCACAAACGTTGTTACACCCAGGTCCTCGGTAGGTAAGGCCAAGTCATAGGCGAGATGAGCCAGCGCGATCATGAGTTCGTCGGCGCCATCATTCCGTGTAATCTGATCTTGTTGCAATTCGGAGCGAGAAGGCCTTCCCGCCCCAACGCCGGCCCGAGTTAAACTCAACGCAAGCGAGCCGCATCTTCGCGCGAGTTCGGTCCCGCGTACAACTCGGGACATCAAGGTCAGCGCTCCCCGCACCAGCCGGTTCCTCGCCGTGTCAATCGTGTGCTCCTGGAAGTGGCAGTACACTTTCCCGCGCGTGAGGTATTGGGCCGACTCGGTCTTCAATAAGTCGATGCGCCCCTTAACCCGAGTCATTGTCAAACCACGTTCGCGATATCCCCGCGTCAGGTTCCGCTTCATTCGCCGTTCGACCGCTTGCGATAGGAGGGTCGCCACGAGGTCCGGCAGGTCGTTAACCTCGGAGTCGGCCAGCATCTCAAATGTGCCACGAAAGCGGGTCAGGTCCGATGCATACAACATCAAGAGCCAGAGGTTCTTGATCGGTATCCGCCCAACCACTCGCTCCCCAGCCCGGGTCTCCATCTCCCCTATTCCAAACCCGCCAGCAGCTTGTTGCGCGCGGCCTTGGCCCGATCCGGAGCGTCATACCAGTACTCATCCAGCAGGGGGCCAATCTCTGTCTCAACCTTCGCTCTGAACCAGGCGGGCCCATCGACAACGTCTTCCTGTGTGTCCGGGGTAACGAAGGAATGCCCAATTCGAAATTGTGGCCCCAATGACGGCGTCTCGCTGATTTCCCTGTTCAGTTCGCCGATCCTCTTGCCGATCTCTGTCAGCAGCGCCCCACTGACTCCCCGTTTTTCTCCCCACTCATGCCACGCCGTTGAGAAGTTTGGTTCCAGGTCGATGAATGCAAAGCGACGTCGAAGCGCAAAATCGACGATCGCCAATGACCGGTCAGCGACATTCATCGTTCCAATTACGTAAAGGTTTTCAGGGATGTGAATGGTGCTCTCGCCCTCTCTCCGGTACGCAAGTTCAATCGCCTCCGAAGCCCGGCGTTTGGTGTCCTCCAGCAGGGTCAACATTTCACCGAAGATCTGGGCTGGATTGCCTCGGTTGATCTCTTCGATCACCAGGACAAACGGTTGATCAGGCTCACTGGCGGCAGCGATAATCGCCTGGATTAGAATGCCGTCCACCAGCGCCAGCCTGCCGTCCCCGGTCGGCCGCCATCCGCGGACGAAGTCTTCGTAAGTCAACGAAGGATGAAACTGAACCACCCGCAGCCGGGACCGCGTCGTTTCTCGATCATTGGAGCCGACGAGCGCGAATCCCAGACGCTTCGCTAACCATGTCTTTCCTGTTCCGGGCGGGCCCTGAAGGAGCAGGTTCTTCTTTGTCTTCCAGCGCCGAAGTATAGTAGCCAGCTCATCCTCTGGAAGAAAACACCCCTCGGCGCGGATATCGGTGATCGTGTACGCCGGTGGGGGGACTGCTTCGATTTCGTCATCTAGGGCATCCGCGATAGCTGAAGACTCTGCATTGCCGCCCACTGTCGGCCTCGGCCCGTACTTCTCCAGCCAATATGGCTGCCCAAGAAACCACTCGTAGTCCTGTTCGCCATTTCGAAAGGTGAACTCGACGAGTCGCTTGGCCGTCTCATTTTCCACGTCGGCTTCAACAACCGTCGTTCTGTACGTGTAAAGGTACCAATCGCGCGGGCTAAACTGCGGGTCCCAGGCAACCCGCACCGTGCGGCCATCGTTTGGATTAGCAAGGATCGTACCTGTCGCCTTAATCCGCATCACGGACACCGGATTGCCCCCGACGTCGAATGGAATACCGCGTTTTCGGACGAAGCTGGCCTTGATCGCAATCCGGTCTCCCGCCTTCATCCGACGAACGGCGCTACTGAACTGATCCTCAGATTGGTTTTCCCAAACTCCCTCATCGAGGAATCGTTGCAACTGGTCGGCTGAATCGGACCAAACCGCGCCTGCAAACCAGTAGGCGACGTCAAGGCTAGATTCGTCAGTTATTCCGGGAGCCGGCTTAGTCTCTTCGTCGACAGTAACGCCGGGCCGATTCGCGTCACGCACTTTGACGTAAAGGCTCCAGGTTTCCTCGGGCGTCAGATGCGCACCGAAGCCCTCGGGAGTTAACCCCCATTGGCCCCGCTTCGGCGACCCAACCAAATTCGCCTTCGCCAAATAGAACCGGGCCCAGTGGACCTGATTTTCAAAAATGGACTGCTTGCCGTTTTCGATAAACCGTATGAGATCCTCTTGCGGTACTTCTACATTGGCTCGAATCCACGCCCGGGCTTCCGCCGGTCGCATCGGAACTGGATGCGTCGAACGGAGCGCGTCAAGCAGCGCAGGTACATAAGCAAGGAATCGGCTCCCTTTAGATTCAGCCACCCAACTGCCCTCCTTGAAGTGTGCGCCCCGTCAGTAAACAATCCGGAACACCATTCTACACTGCAAAGTAATACCGAGTAACATGAAAGAAAATCGGCGCAGAAAAACAAACAGAATCCAACCGGTCCAACATCCCCCCATGCCCCTCCAGTAACTGCCCCCAGTCTTTAATCCCCCGGTCCCGCTTAATCGCCGACATCACCAACCCGCCCAAAAACCCAACCAGCGTAATCAACAACGCCATCGCGCCCGCCCCAACCGGCGAAAACGGCGTAATCTGCCACAAAGCCGCGCCCAACAACGTCGCGCTCAGCACCCCGCCCACAAACCCTTCCACCGTTTTCGACGGCGAAACCCGCGGCGCAATCTTGTGACGCCCGAGTAACTTCCCCCATATATACTGCAAAACATCGGAAGCCTGCACGACTAACATCAAAAAGACGACTAACAACGCCCCCCGCCCCTGATAACCCGGAATATGTAAAGTCAATAACGCCGGCACATGCGACAAACCATAGACACAACTCATCAACCCCCACTGCGTCTCCGCCGTCCGCTGTAAAAACTTCTGCGCATCCGCGAAAACCGCCGACAAAATCGGAATCGTCAAAAACGCATACACCGGAATAAAAATGGCGAACAGCCCGTACCACTCCACCCCGATCAACACATACTGCACCGGCAACGCCAAAAAGAAACTCACAAACAGCGCCGTGTGATCGGCCCGCCGCACCGGCGTCTGCGTCACAAATTCCCGCAAGGCCAAAAACGAAAGCAGCCCAAAGAGAGCCACAATCGCCCCATTCCCGGCCACCAGCACCCCGCCGGAAATCGCAATCATGACCCACCACGCCCGAATCCGCGCGTTCAAATTATCCACCGCCGCACCCGCCGCCCGGCGATGCAAAACATACCCCACCACCGACGCCACCAGCAGCGCCACACCCAGCCCGGCAAAAATCAAAACAGCTTCGTGAGGAACGTTCATTGTGGTGGTTGCAACTCCAGCATCGCGATTCGCAGGCGAAGCAGAAACGAATCCCGCTCCTCCCCCCCTAATAGGCGCAAAGGCGCCCCGAAAGTCATCGAGCAAAGCAAAGGAATCGGAAAAAAAACGCCCTTCGGCATCACCCGGTACGAATTATCGATCCAAACCGGCACCAAATCCACCCCCGGGCACTCCCGCGCCACGTGGAAAATCCCGCTCTTCAACGGCAACAGCCCCTCCCCCGGCCCCCGCGTCCCCTCCGGAAAAAAGATCAGCGATTCCCCCTGTGCCAACGCCGTGAAAACCGGCTCCAACGGCTGCGCCAACTTTCCCATCCGGTCCACCAGCACCCCGCGAAACACATGATGAATCAGGTACCGCCGCACCGGCCCGGCGTTCCAATAGTCCGCCGCCGCGACGGGCCGGGTTGTCCGCCGCAGTGCCCCCGGCAGCGCCGTCCACAGCAACAAGAAATCCAGATGCGACGTATGATTCACACAATAAATCCGCTGCACCGGCTCCGGAGCGCACCCGCTCCAGCGCCCATGCGCCCCTGTCAACAGCCGCAATCCAAACGACAGAATCCAGGCAATCATCGCAACCCAATCACCGCCGCCACTAACTCAATGACTAACACCGCCATCAACCACCGCCACAACCGCAACGCCCCACGGCACCGGTCCTCATCCGTCCGTTCCCGAGCCTGCTTCACCAAACCCGCCCGGACCAAAAAGCCGTCTAAGTCAACCGGCGTGGCGCCATTCGCGAGAACGGTAAACAGTTCGGCATCCAGACTAACTCGAACCTGTAAGTAGACCAAATAACCCCAAGCCGCCAGCGCCACTAACCGAGCCGGCCCCGGTGGCCCCAACGCCGCCAGCACCGCCCCCACATGCCCAGCCATAGATACCCGAAACCCCGCCCGTAACAACGCCGCCGTCCCCTGGAAATCAATCGGTCGAGTTTGCATCGTGAGTCTCCGCCCATTGTGTCAAACGCGCCACCATCGCGGGGGAAAGCACGACCTGCGGTCGTGCTTTCCGTACCATTTCCACCGCTTCCGCAACGCCCGCCGCCCGGCCATCGGCCACCAACCACGCCGCGACAGCGGCGGCACTTCGCGAATAGCCCAGCGCGCAGCAGATCAAGGTCGGCCGGCGCGATGCCATTCGCGAAATGGCTGAAACAGAGGCACTTAGCTGCTCGGAGGAGGGAAGCGCCAAGTCGAGCATCGGCACATGGATGTCCGCTTTTACCGGAAGTTCCGCCGTCAGATCAACCACACTTCCATACCCCCGAATGTTCGGCCGGCCCACCCAGACGCCGGGGACAATCTCACTCGCCCCGGTCCGCCAGACCAGGGAGTTCAACCACGCGAACAGCGTGTATGGCCACATCCAAACAGGAGGGAAATGTCCTGTTTTCCCGAGCAATTCGACGTTTCCGGTGGCATAGGCCGCCATCACCAGCGACAGCGCAAAGGCCGGCCACAGCAGGATCCACCAGCCCAGCCAGAACGCCGTTACCGTGAGCGCCGTCGCTCCCAATCCGTAAAACACCGCCAGTCGCGGACGGACACATTCGGGTCTCCGTCGCTCCGGTAGGAGCGACGTCACCAGCACCCCGGCCCAGAGTCCCGTCGGCAGGTCGATGAAGTGATGTTGATAAGTCGTCATCGTCGAGAGCCCGATCACCAGAAACCACAACCCCCACCACGGTCCCCGGAACTGCCGCCAGAGGATCCAGGCGAGGGAGACGTGGAGGGAGGGCGCCATGTTGTAAGCCCAGTCAAATGAAACGAGCGTTTGAAAAAGCGGTGCGTAAAAACCGTCTAAAGGTACACAACAATGCGTCAATTTGAGCGGAAAAAGCACGAAAAAGCATACAGAAACACACTGGATTGCGAGCAGTCGGTATCCCAACCGGTCGATTTCGGTCTTCGTCCAGCAGGTCAAAAAGGACGCCGCGTAGAGAAGATCCGACGACCAGTAGGGCACGATCGTCCAGGCGAGAAACGGAACGTATTTCTCCCAATCGAAGACAATCGAAGGCACGCCGGGCTCCTGGGAGGCGGCCAGATGGTTGGCGAAGTTATAGGAAAGAAAGAAGAATGGCCCCAGGAAGGCGAGCCAGGCCAGGCGCCTTAGATTCTCTCGGCTATAGAGACGGTGAAGATACCCCATTCGTCCACTCGTTGCTCCACTTTCCGGAACCCTGCGGCTGTAACTAGTTGATCCAATTCGAGTTGCGTGCGCCGGCGCATAATCCACGGCTCGCCCTTCGCCTTGTGGCTTATCAGCGTTCGGGCGATCATTTCCAGCTGCGGGTGCCACGGTTGGCCGGTGTAGATCAGATAGCCCCCGGCTGGAATGGCGTCGGCTAACCCTCCGAGTGATTTTTGGAGGAGCGCGTTATCCGGAAATAGCTCGTAAAGTCCTGAAACTACGCCAATTGTTGGTTTGGGGTCGAGGGCGGCCAGCGCGGACCGATCGAAGGCATCGCCTTGTTCGAAGGTGGCGTTAACCCCTTTTTCTGCAATGAGTTTGCGGCCATCATCGACGTTTTCCGGGCGGTAATCGCGTAGGCGGATGTGATCGGCCTTGGCGGCGGCGTCGAGCACATAGCGCCCGTGACCGGCGGCGATGTCGACGATCCTCGCGGCAAGTCCTGTGTTTTGAACGCGTTCAATGGTCTGTCGGATCGATTCCTCCAGGTGGCGGCGGCGGATGCGGATGCCGCGCCACCCGATGGCATTCAGGTAGAACCAATCGATAAGTCCATTGGGCTCATTGCGATAGACGTAATCGAGGGTGGCGCCGGAGTCGAAGCCGGTGTCGATGCCGAGCTTGATTCCTTTGGACAGCAGTTTGCCGCTGGTGTTCATCGAGAGCTTTTGGATCGCGAAGTTCAGGTTGAATTTTGGCTTCCGGAGCGCCTCGTATTCCTCGAACGTAAACCCTTTCTTATCAGCGCCTAACAGGTTTTCGACCACCGCCGGCCGGCTGAAATATTTCAGGATAAACTCGCGGGCCTTGCCGATGGGTAAGCGGCGGTCGTTTTCGCCGAGTGTGTCGTGAAAGAAGCCGTCGAAGGTGTGTATTTCCTTTTCCGTTGTGCCGAGGTTGTTATAGAAATCGTGCTGGGGCTTGTTGTGGACTACCCAATCCTTACCGGACAGGAGTAACTGGGTGGGTATGTGGATGGCTTGTGCATCCTCAATGACACGGGCGGCGGTGTTATAGAGACCGAGTAACACGCGGGCGGAGATGGGGCGTTTGATGAGCGGGTCGGTGGCGTAGCTCTTGGCGCGTTCGGCGTCGTGGGTGAGGGCGCTGCCGGTGACGTAGGACTGGACGAAGAAGTCGCCGATGAGGGCGTGCCAGATGGTCAGGCCGAGGCGGGCGAAGGGGACGTAGAGTTTGACCTTGAAGGCCGGGGAGGCGAGTACGAGGCAGCGGATTTGGGGGGCGTAATCGTGGGCCCAGGCAGCGGCAAAGACAGCACCGACGCTTTGGGCGACGACGGCGATGTCGGTTGTGGGGATGCCGTGTTCGGCGGAGAGGTGGCGGATGAATTCGTCAAGGTCGGCGGAGAAGGTCGACATGGTGACGTTTTTGTCCTGCACGCCTTCGCTTTTGCCGTGGGCGCGGGCATCCCAGGCGAAGATGTTGAAGGCGGGGAGGTTCAGTTCGTCGGCCACGTGACTCAGGCGGCCGGAGTGCTCGTGGCCGCGGTGGAGCAGGACGATCGCTTTCTTTTCGATTCCCGGCCAGTGCCGGTAGAACAGGCCGGTGCCGTCCTTGAGTACAACTTTGCGTTCTTCGACGCTTCTCATTCTTCCTCTTCCGCGTTTATGGGTCTGGCGCGATTGTACAACGCCACCATGCTTTCAGGCGCGAATGGCGGGCGGAACTCCTCATTGTTTTTGAGGCATAGGCGTCCGAGGGAGGGGCGTTTCGATTGGACTAGGTCGAGCCATGCCGGTGGCGCATCGCGATTTGGGTGGTGGGGCTTGGTCGGGAGTGGGAGGGTTTGGGGGATGCGGGCGCGGTTGGGCTGCGTCGAGCCGTACGGGTAGCGCGTCGCGATTTGGGTGGTGGGGCTTGGTCGGGAGCGGGAGGGTTTGGGGGATGCGGGCGCGGTTGGGCTGCGTCGAGCCGTACGGGTAGTGCATCGCGATTTGGGTGGTGGGGCTTGGTCGAGAGCGGGAGGGTTTGGGGGATGCGGG
>CAMATG010000172.1 GCA_945860645.1 Candidatus Sulfopaludibacter sp. SbA3
GGAATACTCGTTGGCCCGTTGGAAGAAAATCTCTACAAGGACATCGTCCTCAAGAATAGCCACCTTTGTTTCGTGGCGGTTGGAAGAAATAACTAATTCTTTGCTCATCGCATGCTCTCCTTAGGGAGCAGGCGGCGCGTGGTGTAGCAGCAGTACAAAAGAAACGACCGGGTGGAGCAAAAGGCGCAGGACGGGCCGCCGGCTGTGTGAGACTGCCGGGAGCGGGCCAAAGCGGGATTTGCGAAATGTCGATAGGCAACAATTTGATGGATAAACCGGCCCCATGCTTTTTGGGGGAGGGCAGCGAACATGGGACGCGGCCGGTGATTGAATCTTTTTGTACTGGCGCTGGACGAGCCGCCGCTAACGTTCTCAGTCTGCCGGGGCCGCACTACCTGGTAGCGGGCGACGGCGGGAAATTGCAGAAAAAGGGGTACAGCTGAAGCCACCGGCGGTTGCTGGTAAAGCAACGCTTCCGGGGAGGAAAGACGATTGGGCGCGGGCGGTGAAACGGCCCGCGAGGGAGGCGCCGACTGTCTGGCAGTAGGCGGGCGAGATTTGGAAGCCGTAGGTCGGCTGCGTCATCACGTAAGAAACCTGGACAAGAAAAACTGTGGCTAGCCTGCCGGGGTATCCCGGGTAGGGCCAGCAGAACTACCCACAAGTTTAGCCGATTCCGAGCGGCCGCGGAGACAGCTTTTTTTTCGGCCGGGACAGAATGAGTTGCGTGCCCCCCGGCGGACCTGCCAGAATGACAATATTCGCGGCAAAAAAGTTTCTGCGCCGCCTGTTGTGATGGGGATGAAAGGCGCCAGGAGTCAGGGCGCCTTTCGTCGTTTCTGTAGACTGGTTGGGTGCTACGAAGAGAGTTTTTGGCGGCATCCGCCGCGCTGACGGCCGCGCCGAAGAAGCCGAATATCCTGTTTATCCTGCTCGATGACCTGGGCTACGGCGACGTTGGCTGCTACGGGCAGAAGCAGATTCAAACTCCCCATATCGATTCTCTGGCGCGTGAGGGAACCCGATTCACCGACGCCTACGCGGGCGGGCCGGTGTGCGCGCCGTCGCGCTGTGTATTAATGACGGGGCTGCATGGCGGGCACGCGCGTGTCCGGTCGAACGCCGGGACGGCGCCCATCGGCCCGGAGGACAAGACGTTTCCGCTGTGGCTGAAAGCACAGGGCTATGTTTGTGGCGGGTTCGGCAAGTGGGGCCTCGGCGACGCGGGTTCGCCGGGCGTTCCGTGGAAACATGGCTTCGACACATTCTTCGGCTACCTGCACCAGGTGCATGCGCATACCTACTTCCCGGAGTTCCTGTGGGAGAACGACAAGAAAGTTTCGTTGGGCGGGAAGGCGTATAGCGCGGATCTGATCGCGGAGAAGTCTTTCGCGTTTCTGCGGGCGAACAAAGACCGGCCGTTCTTCTTGTATGCCACCTACACGGTGCCGCATGGGCGATTCCAAACGCCCACGGTGACACCGTACGAGGGCAAAGATTGGCCCGAGGACGAGAAGCGGTACGCGGCGATGGTGACGCAGGGCGACAGCTACGCCGGGCGGTTGCTCGGGATGCTGCGCGAGTTTGGGCTGGAACGCGACACGCTGGTGATCTTCGCCAGCGACAACGGCGGCGTGGCGGGCGAGGGGCATTCGCTGGAAACGTTCGGCACGATGAAACTGCCGGGCGGGGCGAAACTGCGGGGGCAGAAGGGAACGCTGTATGAAGGCGGGCTGCGGGTGCCGTTGATCCTGCGCTGGCCGGGACGGGTGAAGCCGAGCGCGGTGTCGGCAGCGCCTGTGTACTTCGCCGACGTATTCGCGACGGTGATGCAGGCGGTGGATGGGAAGACGAAGAAGTACGGCGACGGCGTGTCGATGTTCGAATCCCTGAAAAAGCCAGCTGCGGAGCGGGTGATGGCGTGGGAAGACCATCGCTGGGTGGCGGCGACGAAGAAACTGCGGCCGGAGTTTGGCATGGCGGTGCGCATGGGGAATTGGAAGGCGGTGCGGGAGAAGCCGGGAGCGCCGTTGCAGGTTTTCCATTTGAAAGAAGACCCGGGTGAGACGCGCGACGTGGCGGCGACGTCGCCGATGACGGCGCGGCTGGCCGCGGCGATGGAGGCACAGCACACGGTGCCGTCACCACATATTGGAGACATGCAGTTTGTGAAGTAGCGGCGTACCATAGGTGCATGGCGACTATGAAGGCTCTCGTCAAGCGCGAGGCCACCCCGGGGCTGTGGATGGAAGAGGTGCCCGTTCCTGAAATGGGCATCAACGATGTGAAGATTCGCGTGGATCGCGCGTCGATCTGCGGTACCGATATCCACATCTACAAGTGGGACGCGTGGGCGGCGAAGACCATTCCCGTCCCGATGGTGATTGGGCACGAGTTCGTCGGCGAGATCGTCGACGTGGGCTCCAACGTTCGCGACTTTACGCCCGGCATGCTGGTGAGCGGCGAAGGCCACGTGACGTGTGGGCTGTGCCGCAATTGCCTGGCGGGGCGGCGGCATCTGTGCGCGCATACGAGCGGCGTGGGCGTGAATCGGCCGGGATGTTTTGCCGACTACATCGTGCTGCCGATGACCAACGTGTGGCACCACGACGACAAGATCGACCGCGACGTGGCGGGGATTTTCGATCCGTTCGGCAACGCGGTGCACACGGCTCTGTCGTTCCCGGTGCTGGGCGAGGATGTACTGGTGACCGGCGCCGGCCCGATCGGCATTATGGCCGCCGCGGTGGCGGTGCATGCCGGTGCGCGATACACGGTGATCACCGACGTGAACCCATACCGCCTGGAACTGGCGCGGAAGTTGGGCGTGACGCTGGCGGTGGACGTGAGCAAGCAATCGCTGAAGGACGTACAGCACGAGTTGGGGATGAAGGAAGGCTTCGACGTTGGGTTGGAAATGTCGGGCAATCCGCATGCCTTCCGGGACATGCTGGCGAACATGGCGCACGGGGCGAAGATCGCGATGCTGGGCATTCCGGCGGGCGGGGAGATGTCGATTGATTGGAACACCGTCATCTTCAACATGCTGACCATCAAGGGCATCTACGGCCGCGAGATGTACGAGACCTGGTACAAGATGACGGTGATGCTGCAATCGGGTTTGGACATCAAGCCGGTGATCACGCACCGGTTCCCGGCGGAGAAATTTTTGGAAGGGTTTGAACTGATGGCCAGCGGCGCGTCGGGGAAAATCATCTTAGACTGGAAGCAATGAGACTGGGACTGGTCGTTCTTTTCTTCGGAATGTTCTTGGCGCCGGCGCAAGAGTCGCAGGCGTCCGCGGAAAGCCAATATCAGTTGGGCCGCGCCTACCTGAAGGGGAAAGGCGTGAAGAAAGATCCGGCGGCGGCCGAGCTCTGGTTCCGGAAAGCGGCGGAGCGTGGGAATCGCCGGGCGCAGAACGCGCTGGAAGACATGGAACAACGGCGGGCGTGGAGAGACAGCGGGGCCGGATTGTCCCCGCTGGCGCTTTGCCCTTCGTTGGGCACGGTTCCCTACTGCTCCAGCGCGTCTCGCTAGCCGGCCGGCCAGAGGGCGAAGGCGCCGGTTTCCGGATCGTAGCGATGGACTTCGCCTGAGTGGATTTCATAGACCCAGCCGTGGAGGCGGAGGTTGCCTTCTGCGAGGCGCCGCTGAATGCACGGGTGCGTCTTCATGTGGGCCAGTTGGGCGATGACGTTTTGCTGGCAGAGGTGGTGGAGTTTTTCGGCGGGCGGGGCGTCGGGGTAGAGCGTGTTGACGGCGTCGATGGCTTCGTCGGCATAGTGCAGCCAGCGCTCGACAGCCGGCAGGGCTTCCAGCTTTTCGGGCGTGAGCAAGGCCTTCAACGCGCCGCAATCGGAGTGGCCGCAGATGATGATGTCGGTGACCTTCAGCGCCGTAACAGCGTACTCCAGGCTGGCGGAGATGCCGGAGCGGTTTTCGCTGTAGATGGGAACCAAGTTGCCGGGTGTGCGTTCGGCGAACATGTCGCCCGGGTCGGCGTCGCAGAGTTCGGCGGGATCCACGCGGGAATCGATGCAGGTGATAAATAGCACCTGGGGGTCCTGATGTTGGGCGAGTTCCTCGTAAATCGCGCGGCGAATGGGGAACACTTTTTTGCGAAAGCGGAGGACGCCCTGGCGTATGTCTTCGAGTTCAGTCATGATCCGGTGATCTCCCTGGTGAGTTGGAAATAGGCGCGTTTGCGGTCGGTGTCGATGCCCCAATTGACGGGGACCGATTGGTAACCCTCAATGTCGAGCAGGCCCCAACTGGCATATTCGGCGACGGCGGCGAGGTAGTTGTTGGAGGGCTTGTCGAAGTCGAAGTGATCGTCTTCGTTGAAGAGAATCGGCTTGGGTTTGTAGCCCTCCTGCTTGCGGACAGCGCGGACCATTTGCCCGATGCGGGCAGGATCCTTCACTCCGTTGCCGTGGAGGAGAACGAAGTCCGACAGCCGGGTGATTTCGGGCGGGGGCAGGGTGTTGCCGTTGAAGCTGACGCCAACGGGCAAGCGGCGGCGGTGATAGGTGATCGCCTGGGCTTCCTGGATGAGGAGGGGCATCAGATCGGGACGCAGGATGTCGTGATTGTACTTGGAGTTATTGCACTCGTTGGCGACTTCCAGCAGTACATTGCGGTACTCGCGGGAGAGGACGAATTCCACGGTGTTTTTGAGTGCGCGGCGGACGGCTTTATCGTCCTCCAGCACCTGGTCCTGGCCGAAGTAGAAGACGCCGAGAATGGGCGCCATGCCGAGTTCGTCGGCGCGGTCGAGAATGGCGCGGAGGCGGTTCAGGTATTCGGGAATGATGTCGCCGCGCGGTGTGAACGCGCCGGTGTTCCAGGGTTGCTGCGGCGAGTAGCCGCGCGGGTTGCCACCCTGCATGTTGAGCGTGATGCCAAGCACGCCCTGCTTGCGCCACTCGGGCATCGCGGCGACGAACTCGCGGGTGTTGCGGGCGGGGTCCCAGGTCTTGGTGTCGGCGTATTGCCAGTTGGCTGTCGTGGCCGGATTGCGGTCGTCGAAGATGCCCTGCACCATGCGGGTGTTAAGCAAAAGACCTTCGACCTTGTGACCGCGCCAAGTGCGATCGGCGTAAGTGGGCTTGTTGTTGATAAGGAAGCGTTCGCCGTCGATCGCCAATTCGGTCTGGCGCGAACCGGCCTGGAGGGCGGCGGCGAGCAGGGCGCGACGAGTGAGCATTGTTCTCAGCGTACACTGCTAGGGATGAAGATTTGTGTGTACTGCGGATCGAACCCGGGGTTTGATCCGGCGTTTCGCGAGGCCGCGATGGCGTTGGGGACGGAGATGGGACGGCGCGGGGATCGGCTGGTGTATGGCGGCAGCCATCTGGGAATGATGGGTATGTTGGCGGATGCGGTGCTGGCGGCGGGGGGCGCGGTGACCGGGGTGATTCCGCGACTGTTGGTGGAAAAAGAGGCGGCGTACCTGGCGCTGGCGGACCTGCATCTGGTGGATTCGATGCACGACCGAAAGGCGAAGATGGCGGATTTGGCGGATGGATTCGTGTCGCTGCCGGGCGGTTTCGGCACGTTGGACGAGACGTTTGAAATTGCCACGTGGGCGCAGTTGGGGCTGCATGCAAAACCCCTCGTGCTGTGGAATGTGAATGGTTTTTACGACGCGCTATTCACGTTTTTGGACGGGATTGTGAAGGCTGGGTTGCTGCGACCGCAACATCGTTCCTTGGTGCGCGAAGCGCGCAGCCTGGACGAGGTTTTCGAGCAACTGGCGAAGCCCGTCGAACTCGGCGGCGGCAAATGGCTGCCGGGAGATTTGCGTTAGAAAGACGCCGATTCACACGGCGGCGCCGGCAACGTGACCCGCGGCATGGACTCGACGTCGGGCACCGGAAGCGGACGGCTGGCGAATTGACGTACGTCGTCGAGCGGCATAGCCAGAAGCGGTACCGAACAGGTCTTCGTGGCGGGTGGCGAGATGCGCACCGGCTGCGAAGGTTGCTGCAGGCGGCGCTTGCCGATTCCGGCGACAGCGTTGGCCAGAGCGCGGTCGTTGCGCGGAATGGCGTTGGTGCTATCCTGCGCCGACAGTGCGGCACAGAGAAATGGGATGAGAAGGAGGAACTTGCCCATGCCCGTATTATCCACCACATTTCTCCTGTTTAATTTTCAGAGCCTCCGGCATCCACTGCTGGAACTGGCGAATGCGCGTTTCGTGGCTGGGGTGGGTGGACATAAACTGCGACGGGCCGCGGCCGCCGCTGGCCTGCCCCATCCGCTCCCACAATTTCGGCGCCTCGGTCGGATCGAAACAAGCCCGCGCCACATAAATCAGGCCCATATAGTCGGCCTCCGACTCATGCTCCCGCGAGAACGGCAGCAACACGCCGAACTGCGCTCCCACGCCGAGCGCGCCCATCACCGCCCGCTTCTGGCCGGGCTCCATATCGCTGATCGCCACCCCGGCGGCCATCGTGCCGATCTGCACCAACTTCTGGTGCGCCATTCGCTCCGCGCCATGCCGCGCAATGGCGTGCGCAATCTCATGCCCCATGATCACGGCCAGCCCGTCGGCATTCTTCGCCACCGGCAGAATCCCCGTGTACACCGCCACCTTCCCGCCCGGCAGGCAGAAGGCGTTCACCTGCGGCGAGTCGATCAGATTGTAGTCCCACTGGAACCCGGGATCCTCGGCCACCGCGCTGATACGCCGGCCGATTTCCTTCACCAACTGCGCGTTCTTGCCATCGGTAACAACCCGCTCCTGCCGCAAAATCTGGCGATACGACTGCAGCCCCAGCGCCGACTCCTGATCCCGGCTCATGTCCACCAGCTGCTTGCGCCCGGTCAGCGGAACCACCTCACGGTTGGAGAAGAAGTAGTAGACGCCGTAGATCGCGAACAGCAGAATGGGAAGCAGCTTGACGCCGCTTCCCCGCGAACGATTTCCAATGGGCCCCATTGCAGTTACCGGTTGCGCATGTAGCGGCCGATCATCCCCAGCATGTCGTCGGCCACCGACCCATCGCGATTGGAATCCAACAGCGGCGTCAACATGCCCAACAACCCTTCCGGCTGCGCGGGCGCGCCCTGGCCGCCAAGGAACCCGCCGGCCGACGACTGCTTGCTCAACGAACCCATCACCATCGTCGCCACCACCGGCAACATCTGTTTTAAGATATCTGCGCCGATGCCGGTCTGCTCGCTCGCCTGAGCCGCCACTTCGCGGCTCGCCTGTTTGCTTCCCAACAGGTGACCCAGAATGCCGTTGCCCTCTGCCGTGGTCTCGTCGTTGCCCAACAGTTCAGGATTGTCGATGTACTGGCTGTGATTCCCGCCGGAAAGCGCGCCCAGCAAACCGTCCAGGCCACCCTCGGCCGCAATATTCCGTTGCAATCCACCGCCCAGCGCGGGCACTAACTGCTGCAACGCGGCCATCGTCTGGTTCTCATCCAGCCCGAAGCGGCTGCCCAATTGCCCAACAGCGGCGTTGCCACCGGCGCTCATCAACATTTCAAGAAGGTTCATCGTTCTCTTTCCTTTTCTGCGGCAGTCCCAATGGAGCGCCTGTCTACAGATGCCGCTACTAATTTAGCTGTTTCCGAAAAACTCCGGCGAGAGATTTTTTTGTTTATGCTTGCAACGCAAGTCGAGTTGCGGGACTCTACCTATTCGTGGAGCGTCCGGCTCCACGGGATTGCGAGGAGACACGAAACATGGATTTCGAAACCGTTAAAGCCAAGTATCAGAGTGTGATTGACCTGGCCAAGGCGAAAAATGTGAAGTTGCACAATGTGCACCTTGAAGGCGAAAAGCTGCTCATCAAGGGCGACGCGCCAAATGACGACGTGAAAAACGCCATCTGGAACGAAGCGAAGTCGGTCGACCCGGTGCATGCCGATCTGACGCTCGACATCAACATCGACCCCAGCCTCCCGGCCCCCGCGCCGGACGTGAAGCACTACACCGTCGTCGCCGGCGATTCGTTGTGGCGCATCGCGCAGAACAACCTGGGCAACGGCGCGCGCTATCCGGAAATCATCGCCGCCAACCCCGGCAAGCTGAAGGACGAAAACACCGTCATTCACCCCGGCGACGTGCTGATCATCCCATAGTTCGCTAGTCTGTAAAGGAAGAAGGCGGCGGCGCTTCGGCGCCGCCGTTTTTATTTCTATGCGATACCTCCTGCTCTACAAACCCTTTGGCGTGCTGACACAGTTCACCGACCGTACTGTCCCCCCGCGGCCCACGCTCGCCGACTACGTCCCCATCCCCCACGTCTACTCCGCCGGCCGCCTCGACGCCGACAGCGAAGGCCTGCTGCTGCTCACCGACGATGGCCGCCTGAAACACCGTCTCATGCAACCGGAGTTCGCCCACTCCCGCACCTACTATGTCCAGGTCGAGGGCATCCCGGACGACCGGGCCCTGGAAGAACTCTCCGCCGGCGTCATCGTGCAAGGCGAACGAACCCGCCCCGCCGAAGCGAAGCGGATCGCCGAACCGGCGCTCGAACCCCGCGTGCCACCGGTCCGTTTCCGCGCCGCGATTCCCAC
Organism: Candidatus Sulfopaludibacter sp. SbA3; assembly: GCA_945860645.1. Classification (GTDB taxonomy): domain Bacteria; phylum Acidobacteriota; class Terriglobia; order Bryobacterales; family Bryobacteraceae. The sequence goes on from CAMATG010000172.1 coordinate 8,544, forward strand.
ATCCTGGATCTCGCTCACACTCACCGAAGGCCGCAATCGTCAGGTGCGACGCATGACAGCCGCCGTCGGATTTCCAACACTGCGGCTAGTCCGCTGGTCCATGGAAAATCTCACCATCGCCGGCATGACGCCCGGCCAGTGGCGCGACCTCTCCGGCCCCGAACTGCGCTCACTCAAAAAGCGTCTCTAGCGGGACCACAACAGCCACACGAAAAACGGCCCGCCCAGCAGCGCCGTCGTCACGCCGACGGGGATCTCCATCGGCGCCAGCACGCTGCGCGAAATCGTGTCGCAAATCACCAGAAACGCGCCGCCGCCGAAGATGGAGGCGGGCATCAGCACCCGGTAATCCGGTCCCACCACCCGCCGCAACAGGTGCGGCACAATCAGTCCAACGAACGCGATCGGGCCCGTAATCGCCGTCGTGCTGCCCACCAGAATCGCGCCCGCCGCGAAGCCCTGCCACGTGATGCGCCGTGTGTCCACACCTCTCCCGATGGCCCACGCGTCACCGAACGAAATGACGTTCAGAACCCGCGACAGCCGCAACAGCCAAATGAAGACCGGAACAATCACCAGCGCCAGAATCGCCAGCACCGGGTACTCCACCGCGTCCACACCGCCCAGCAACCAGTGCGTAATCTGGAAGCTCTTGGTGATCCCGGCCAGATTGTGAAACAGCAGCACCAGCGACATACAAATCCCATTCACCGCGATGCCCGTCAGCAACAGCGTGAACGACGTGAACCGGCGCAACTGCCCCAGCGCGGCTACGAAGGCAATGACCACCGCCGCCCCCGCTAACGCCGCCACCCAAACAACCGGGAACCCCGCCGCGTCCCCCGGGTAAAACGCAATCGCCGTCACCGCGCCTAGCGAGGCGGCCGACGAAACACCCAGGCTCGATGGCGTCGCCAGCGCATCCCGCAGCAACGCCTGGAACAACGCGCCCGCGCCGGACAACGCCGCCCCCGTCAACAGCGCCAGCAGCGTCCGCGGCACTCGCAGATTCACGAAGATGTTCCAGTCCGGCGCCTCCCGGCGAAGCAGGTTCCCGTAGTCCATCCCCGATCCGCCAACGAACGGACAGATGATCGCCGTTACCACCGCCGCCAGCACCGATAGAAACAGAACCCGCCGCGCGCGTTGCCGGAGATCAGCGGCCATACGTCAGAAACACCCGCCCTTCCGTGTTCTGGTGCCAGTGGAACGGTACGTGAAACACGCGCTCCAAATCGGCCGGCCGCATCGCGTCGCACGGCGGACCATCGGCAACCAATCGGCCTTTCTCGAATAGCCACACCCTGTCGGCATTTTGCGCCGCCAGCGCCAAGTGGTGTGTCACCACCAGCACCAGTTGCCCGTCGTCCCGCAAGGCCCGCAACAACTCCCACAACTGCGCCTCGTTCTCCGGGTCCAGGTGTGCGCCAGGCTCGTCGAG
>CAMATG010000173.1 GCA_945860645.1 Candidatus Sulfopaludibacter sp. SbA3
CTGCGGAGCGTGCTGTGCGTTCCTCTGATTAAGGTGCGGGCCGGGGATTTGTCGGAGACGGCGCTGGTCGGGACCATCGCCGATTCGATCGGATTGCTCTACCTGGACTCGACTCGGCACCACGCCGAGCTGACGACGACGAGCCGGGACCTGGTGCAATCGCTGGCCATTGAGGCGTCGTTCGTGCTGGAAAACGCCCGTTTATTGGACCAAGAGCGCAAGAAGCAGAAGATGGATCAGGAACTGCGGATTGCGCAGACCATCCAGCGGGACCTGCTGCCGGATGCGGCCGAGTTTCCGCAGTCCGGTTGGTTGCGCGCGGCCGGCCTGTCGATACCCAGCAAACTGGTGGGCGGGGACTACTTCGACATTCTGCCGTCGGGCGACTCGCGTTACGACATTGTGATGGCCGACGTTTCCGGCAAGGGCGTGAGCTCCGCGCTGCTGGCGAGTTTGCTGCAGGGCGCCTTCGTCATGTCGACGGCCGAGCAGATTCCCCCCGCGGTGATTCTGGACCGGCTGAACCGGTTTTTATTGGGCCGGACGAATGGGGCGAAGTACGCGACGATTTTCCTGGCCTCGATTTATCGCGATGCGCCGATGCAATGGGCCAACGCTGGGCACTGTTCGCCGCTGCTGGTGAAGCCGACGGGCGAGGTGTACGAATTGGCGCCGACGGGGATGCCGGTGGGGATGTTGGAAGAAGGGCACTGGCAGGACGCAGCGCTGCAGATGAGCCAGGGCGACCTGTTGGCGCTTTACACCGACGGCGTGTCGGAGGCGATGAACGCGGCGCGGGAGATGTATGGGCCGGAGCGATTGGTGGCCGTGTTGCAGCGGAACTTCTGGCTGGAGATCGGGCCGTTGACGGAGGCGGTGAAGGCCGACATCGCGGCGTTTACCGGTGGGGAGCCGCAGCGGGACGACTTGACGCTGTTGATACTAAGGTATATGCCGGACTGACTTCGTGGCCGAATGCCCGTAGCATTCTGGTATGCCCGGATTCGCACTCCTGTTCGCGGTGGCTGCTTTGACGGTGAAGCAGGACGGGGCGGAACTGCGGGAATCGTGCGAACCCGGCGAACCGGTGGTGGCGAAATTGACGGCGGGCGCAGTGGCGACGGTGAGATTTGCCATGAACGGGTGCTATGCGGTGGACGTGGCGCAGGGCGGCAAAGTGGTTCGCGGCTTCCTGCCTGGCGCCGAACTGGCTGGAATTGAGGCGTGGGAGTTGGCGCGGCGCAACGCCCCGTCCGTCGACACCCCGACCTCCCTACCAGACAAATCCTCGGTGACAGTCACCCAGGAAAAGTCCGGGGAGATGGGACGGTTGGTGGCGGCGGGAGTGGAGGCGTATAAGAAAGACCGGGTTGCCGAGGCAGCCGGGCTGTTGAAGGACGCGCTGGCCATTCGCGCCGATCCGGCGGTACAGCGGTTCCTGGACAAGATTCAGAAGGAACTCAGCGCCGACAAGACGGGCGAACCGCTGCACAGCCCGCGTTTCGTGTTTCGCTACGATCCGGCGGTGATGCCGCGGGAGACCGCGCGGGCGCTGTTGGGCGTGTTGGAACAGGAGTATTCGCGGATTTCCTTCGAATTGGGGTGCCGGACGGAGGATAAGATCGCCGTCATCGCCCAGACTCGGGAGGATTATCTGCGTGCCACCGGGGCAGCGGAGTGGAGCGGTGGGCAGTTCGACGGCCGCATTCGGGTGGCGATGATGGAAACCGACGCGGGCGGGGCGTTGACGCGACGGACGCTGGCGCACGAGACGGTACATGCCTGCCTGGCGGCGCTGGGGAACTGGCCGGCTTGGGTCCATGAAGGGCTGGCGCAGCGGCTGAGTGGCGAGAGCCTTTCCGAGCCGAAGCGAGCGGCGATTCGCAAGGCCGCGCAAGACGAAACTTTGCCGAAACTGGCGAATCTGTCGCAAAGTTGGAGCCGGATGAGTTCCGGTCACGCGGCGATGGCCTATGCGGTTTCGCTGTACGCCATTGAACTTTTCTACCAGCATCATAAGGAGTACGGAATCCGGAATCTGCTGCGTAACCCGGATCAACTTGACCGGATTATGACATCGTTAGACGGCCATTTACGCGCTAAATAGCGTGTCATACTACGTTCGAACGATGCCTTTTCGCCACTGGATAGCCTTGCTGTTTGCCGCCGGGTTGGCGGCGCAGACGACGAATACGAACCTGATCACGACGCTCGCCGGGACCGAAGGGTCGCTGGCCGGCGGGGTGAACGCGTCCACGATACCCCTCGCCCCCGGTCCCTGGGGCCGCCCGGTAGCCGATGTGGCTGGAAACATCTACTTTTCGCTGTCCAACCAGAACATCGTGGTTCGTTTGACGCCGGCTGGCCGGTTGGAACGCTTTGCCGGTACCGGATTCGCCCGCAACAGCGGCGATGGCGGGCGCGCCACGCAGGCCGGGTTGAACAATCCCGGCGACCTGGCAATCGATAGCCGCGGCACTCTGTACATTGCCGACAACGGCAACAAGCGGATCCGGCGTGTGCAGCCATCGGGAGTCATCGATACTTTCGCCGGCGGCGGCCGGTTGATGCCGACCGCGGGCGGCGTCGCGCTGACCGATGCTTCGTTGCCGCTGCCCCGGGCGATCGCCGTCGACGGCGCCGACAATGTCTACTTCACCATCGACGAAAACTCAGTGGCGCGCGTCGACTACGGCGCCACGCAGTTGCGATTGTACGCTGGGCTTCCCGGAGTGGCCGGCACGCCCCAAACCGGTCCGGTGTCTGGCGGACGATTCCGGGCGATCGCCACGATGTTTGCCGACAAAGGCGGCAATCTCTACCTCACCGACGCCCTGGCCATCTCCGTGATCCGCATCACCGCCAGCGGCCGGTTCGAGGTCCTCACCACCCGTTCGGCCACCTTCGGTATCCCGGTGGACGTGGTGGTGGACCCCGCCGGTGCCGTCTATTTCACCCAACTCGGGACCCCGGTGATTTGGCGGCTGCAGGGGGCGAACAATACGGTGGACGTCTACGCGGGCAACATCGAAGTTCCAGGGTATTCTCCCAGCGGCACGGCCCGCGAACGTGCCCTCTTCAGCTCCGAACTGCGCCTGGGCATCGATGCTCAGGGCCGCCTTCTCGTCGGGGACCGCACGAACGGACGGCTGCGCCGCGTTGGCGCTGTCGTCGACTCCCTCGCCGGGACTGACCTCCTCTACACCGGCGAAGCCGGCCCGGCCAGCGCCGCCAACTTCCAGACACCCGTCTACGTTGCCCAAAGCCGCGCGGGAATCTATTATTTCTCCGACAGCGCCGCGCGTCTGGTGTTCAGTATCGACACGAAGGGCACCCTGCGGCGATTTGCCGGCAGCGGGCTGTTAAACGGCGGCTTTTCCGACGGCAAGCCGGCGCTTGAGGGCAATTTCGGTACTCCCTACGGCGTCGCTGTCGACGGGGCGGGCGTTGTCTACGTGGCCGATGACGACTGTTCGATTCGCCGGATCGGGCCCGATGGCGTGCTGCGCCTGCACGCCGGTTTGCCGAACTTGTGCGGTACCTCGCGCGATGGGTTGACGTTCGCCGCGGCCCGCTTCGGCCGGTTGCGTGGATTGACTTTCGATGGCGCCGGAAATTTGTATGTCACCGATGTGACCAACCACAAGGTATGGCGCCTGGGCACCGATGGCGTCGTACGCACCTTCGCCGGGACCGGAACGGCCGGAAACTCGACGACCTCGCTGGCTGCCGTGCAAACGCCGCTCAATACGCCGCTGGCCGTGGCGCCAGCCGCGGATGGGACCGTTTATATCAGCGATCACTTGAATAATCGTGTGTTGCGAATTGGAACAGATGGACGTTCTACGACCTTCGTTGGCGTGGGCCAGCGGGCTTCGACGGGCGATTACGGCGCGTCGACGTCCGCGGCGGTCAACCAGCCATCCGGGCTGGCGCTGGACGGGGCGGGAAATCTATATATCGCCGAGCTCAGCGGCCATCGCGTGCGGCGCGTCAGTACGTCGGGCGTGATCACCACCTATGCCGGAACGGGATCGTCGGGCTTCCGTGGGGACGGGGGCTTTGCCGTCTCGGCGTTGATGGCCTCTCCCAGCGGCCTGCTGGTGAATGCAGCCGGAGAACTGGTAATTGCCGACCGCGATAACGGCCGTTTGCGTGTGGTGCTCAATGGCGCTCCGACGGTTCGTATCTCTACCGCGCCAATCACCGTGACGCCCGCCTCCGGCAGTTTTACGCAACGCGGCACGATTGCCCTGCCTTCGCCCGTTCCGGGACTGGCCTTTGAAGCCAGTGTGCGGACTTCGGTCCCCGGTGCTACATGGCTGACCGTGTCGCCCGCGCGGGGGACGTTACCCGCCGTGCTCAGCTATGAAACGAATATGGCCGGCCTCGCAGCGGGCGATTACACGGCGCAAGTCGTGATCACCGTCGCCTCCGCCAGTCCAAGGGAGACCGTGATTCCCATTACGCTGCGCGTGCCGGCGCCGCCCACCCAGCCGTTTCTGCTCTCTGGGAATGTGCGGGTGACGATGTCGGCCTTGCGCGGAGAGACGGCGCAGCAGACCGTTCCTGTTTCCAACCCGGGCGCCCGGCCGCTGGTGATTCGTGGCGCGGCGACGCGGGGCACTTTTTTGACCGTGTCTCCTGCGGAGTTGACCATTGCGCCTGGCCAGTTGGGCAGTTTTACCATCACCGCCGCGGCGGGAACGCTGGCGGCGGGCACCTACTCCGGTGCGGCAGCGTTCACGGCCGGCGCCACCAACTCCACGGTCAACGTGGCGTTCAACGTCAATAGCCGGGCGCGCCGGCTGACGCTGTCGCAGACCGGACTCTCCATCACCGCCGTCGCCGCGGGCGCCACGCCTGGCGCGCAGTTCGTGTACGTGGCGGGCGCGGACCGCTTGAGCGTGGTGACGCGGACGGTGAGCGGTACCCCGTGGCTCTCGGCAACGGTGGACGGCGCGCGCGTGATCGTCACCGTGAACCCGCAGGGGCTGGCTGTCGGGGATCACTTCGGGCGGCTCGAGGTGTCTGGCGGTCTGCCGGGGCCGGTGAGCCAGGCGGCCACCGTGCTTTTGCAGGTTTTGCCCCCCGGCAGCGACCCGGGGCCGGAGGTGTCTCCCAGCGCATTGCTCTACACGGCAACGGTGGGCGGCGAGGTGGCTGGACAGGATGTGGAACTCGTCCTTCCCACCAACCGAAGCGGTTCCTTTTCGACCACGGGCGCGACGTTTGAAGGGCTGCCGTGGCTGCAGTTTGCGCCGGCTGGCGGCAGTGTCAGCGGCGGGGCGCCGGCCCGCATCACCGTGCAGCCGGATCTCACGGGACTGCCCGCGGGGGTCTTCCGGGGCAGCGTGACGTTAACTCTCGATGACGGGCAGACCCGGGATGTTGCGATCCTGGCCGTTGTCAGTCCGAGCGCTTCGGCCGCCAGCAAGGGCGGAGAGCGGGAGGCGTCCAGTTGCGCGAACACCGGGCTGTTTCCTCAGGTGTTGGCGCCGGCGGCGAACTTCCGGGTGACAACGGGAGAGCCGGTGCGGCTGGCGGCGCGCGTCGTCGATGGCTGTGGGAATCTGCACCAGCCGGAGAGCGGAGGCAATGCGGCTGTGGCGGTCACCGGTTTTGGTTCGCAAGTGGTGAACCTGACGCATATCGGCGGCGGCGTATGGGAGAGTACTGTCACGCCGAACACGTTGCAAAACGCGACAACGCTGACCTTTTTGGGGCTGTTTAGCCGCGGGACCTTTCTGCAGGCGGGCGCGGAGAAGGTCAATGGCGCCGTTGTCAGCGCGCAGCGGCCCTTCGTCTTTGCCGACAGTCTGGCTGATGCCGCCAGCTTCCAGTTTGGGGTCCCGGTGGCGCCAGGGACGTTGGTGTCGCTGTTCGGGCAGAACCTGAGTGCGACCAATGCGGTACCCAGCGCGCTACCGTTACCGGCCGCTCTCGGGGACGTAGAAGTCCGGTTGAACGACCAGCCGATTCCGTTGCTGTTTGCTGGTCCCGGCCAGGTAAATGCCCAGATTCCTTACAGTTTGCTGGGCGACGGTGAGTATCAACTTGAGGTGCGCCGCGGATCTTCCCTGACCACGCCGCAGCCTTTAGTGATCGCCCAGGCGCGTCCCGGGGTGTTCTCCGTGGACCTGACCGGGCAGGGCCAAGGCCATATTTACCGCGCGCTTTCCGATGGCAGCCAACGGCTGGCCGATGCCGCCGGGCCGGCGACGGCCGGGGACGTCGTGGTGATCTATTGCAACGGTTTGGGGCCGACGACTCCGGCGGTAACCGCCGGCACCGCCGCCCCGCTCTCTCCACTAGCCGTGACGGCCAATTCGGTTTCCGTGAACATCGGCGGGCGGGAGGCGGCCATCCTGTTTGCCGGCCTGGCGCCCGGCTTTACCGGGCTCTACCAAATCAACGCGCAGATTCCGCCGGGCATTCCGCCGGGGGGCGCGGTGGCGGTGGTTTTGACCGTTGCCGGGCAGGCCAGCGTACCGGTGACAATGGGAATTCAGTAATTCTGAATCATTTGTCACCAAATTTCCCGCGTTCACGCTATTCAGTTTAAGGGCCCGGTCTGGGGCGTCGCTTTTACGACGTCTCTCTTGGCGACCGGGCCCGTCTCCGCTCAGAAGCGGGCGATCTCTCCAGTTGTCCCCTGGACGGCCCGCAGGTAATCGGCCGGCGCCACAAACAGTTGGATTCCCCTCTGGCCGGCCGATACGGAGATTACATCCCAGAGTTCGACGGTGAAGTCGACGTAGACCGGATACTCCTTTTTCGCGCCCAAAACGGTAACGCCGCCCCGGATGTAGCCCGTGAGTGGCGTCACCTCTTTCAGTGGAACCATCTCCACCTTCCGGTCCCCGCTCACCTTCGCCAGGGCCTTAAAGTCCAGTTCCATGTTGCCGGGGATGACGACGAAGCAGCAGCCGTTGCGGTCACCGCGGACGAGCAGGGTCTTAAAGACCTGTTCGGGCGGGAGACCGACCTTGCCGGCCACGGTGACGGCGTCCAGGTGTTCTTCGTCAACTTCGTATTCACGAACCTGGAAGGGGATCTGCATCCCCTCCAGGATTCTCATTGCATTGGTCTTAGTAAGGGCCAAGCTGTCATTTTACTACCGGGCGGCGATGTAGACCCGTTCGGCGGGAATGCTCCGGGCCTGCTCCACCTGCTTGCGGGTGGGGCTGAGGTTGTAGGTGAGGGACGTACCGGCGTCCACCATGGCCCGGAAGTAGTAGCCGCCGCCGGACATATCAAAGAGCAGCCCATGGGCGGCATCGCGAACCTGACTGGTGGAGGACGTCATGATGCGGACCGAGTCTCCGGTGGCCAGGTTCCGGACGGTGAGGGTGTTCGGCACCGAGGTGCGGGTGACCTCGTACCGGCCGGCGGCCATGGACTTGCCCTGGAAATCGAAGGGAAAGGGGACCGTGGCGGTCAGGCGGTGGCTGATGGTCTGCGCGGCCAGTCCGGAGATGGCGGCGAGGGCGAGGAAGAGCATTCTGCGGTTCATGGTGATTCTCCTTTATTCAGCGGCGGTGATGGGGACGGTTACGGCATTGGTGTTGCTGGCGGTTTCCTTGACGTTCCGGGTGACCGGCAACTTCCGGAGCGCGCCAGTGGATTTGTCGACGAAGGCGGTGAGGACGTAGCGGCCGCCAACGGGTTGGAACTGCAGGTTGCTGTTGGAGATCGCGACGCCCGAGGTCGGGTCGGTGGCGAACAAAACAGTGGGACCGTTGTCGTGCGTGGCCATGGTGTAGCGGCGATCGGCGGACGGGCGAATCTGGTACTTGCCGGCCGGCATGGCTTTTCCGTTGAATTCGAACGGAAAGGGTACGTTGGCGGTGATGTCGCCGGGTGCGGCAGAGAGCGCACAGGCGGCGATGAGGGTGAGAAAGCTGAATTTGGTGTTCATGATGGGGCTCCTTATTCGGCGATGGCGATCGAGATGTTTTCAGTGGCCGGTTCGGACTGGGCGACTTCAGCCGTCCGGCGGGAGGTGGGCACGCTGTAGAGGGCGCCATCGTTGGTGACCGAGGTCAGGACATACTTGTCGCCGTAGCGGTTGAAGTTGAGCATCGTCTTTGCCCAGCTTTTGGCGCTGGCGCCGATGACAAAGAAGCTGCGCCCGGTAGCGACCTCGGCGATGAGGAGGGCGTGACGGGTACCGCCTTCGCGGACCTCGTATTTGCCGGCGGGCATCTTTTTCCCGCTTACTTGGAAGGGGAAGCCGACCGATTCGGCGGCCAGCCCGGAGAGGGTGGCGGCGGCGAGGATGAGAAAGGTGGTTTTCATGGTGTTGCTCCTTGCCCTTTGTAATGGCACGGGGAGTGCCAAAGGGTTTGCGTTGCGTATGTTGTTGAAAATAAGAGGACACTCCTCATGAGAGAGGGCGGGGAACTCACTCTTTGGTGAGGGTCGGGCAGGGGTGGCCTATCCGAACGGATAGGTGTGCTATTCTCGGCATGGCGTGGGAGAGAATCCGGTCCAATTGATCTGTATTGCGGGCCCCCGGCAGGGGGAGTCGTTTGCTGTTGGGGCGGAGGAAATGGTGCTGGGGCGGGATCGCGCATGCAGTGTGTCGCTGTTGGATTCGGGGGTGTCGCGCCGCCATGCGTCGGTTTGGCAGGATGCCCTTGGCCGATGGAATCTGCGGGACTTGGAATCGCGGAATGGCTCCTTTGTGAATGGGTTGCCGGTGCGGGAGGCGGTGCTGGCAGCCGGCGATGAAGTCCGGCTGGGCGGGTCGGTATTCCTATTTGGGGACTTGGCGATGGGGCCGGGGACAACGGCGGGGCGGACGATTGTGCAGTCCGGCGTGACGCGGTGGCTGAGCCGGGCACAACGCGAGAAAGCCGAGCAGCAGGGGCGAACGGCGCGGGAGCTGGAGGCGCTGTTGGCCATCAGCACGGCGCTGCAGGGGGAGCGCGGCGTGGCGCCGGTGGCGCGAAAGTTGTTGGAGGCGTTGCAGCGTGCGTTACCCGGGCGGGCGTTTGCGATATCACTGTTTTTCGATGGGCTGGGCGAGGCGCCGTGGGCGATGGCGCTGGACGGGGAGGCGCCGGAGTTTGATGGGGCGCTGCTGGAAAAGGTGATTGGCGGGGAGCAGGCGGCGACGTGGGAAATGGTCCTGGCGGCGCCGGTGGTGGCGGCTGGGAAGGCGTTTGGGATTCTGTGGGCGGACGGGGCGGCGTACGACGATGCGCATCTGCGGCTGGCGGCGGCGGCCGGGGTGATGGCGGGGTTGGCTTTAAAGGCGGCGCGGAGTTGGGAAGAGGCCGAGGCGGAGACGGCGCGGCTGCGGCAGCAACTGGTAGCTCGGCACGATATGGTGGGGGACAGCGAGCCGATGCAGGTTGTCTACCGTTTCGTGGCGCGCGTGGCGCCGCTGCCGACCACGGTGCTGATACTGGGCGAGAGCGGCACGGGTAAGGAGTTGGTGGCGCAGGCGATCCATCGGAACAGTCCGCGTGCAAACCAGCCGTTTGTAGCGATCAACTGCGCGTCGCTATCGGACAACCTATTAGAGAGCGAGCTGTTCGGGCATGAGAAGGGCGCCTTTACCGGGGCGGTGGCGCAGAAGCGCGGGAAGCTGGAAGTGGCTAACGGCGGGACGGTGTTTCTGGACGAGTTAGGCGAGATGCCGATACCGACGCAGGCAAAGTTGCTGCGGGTGTTGCAGCAGCGGGAGATGGAGCGGTTGGGGGGGACGCGCGTGATTCCGTTGGACATCCGGGTGATTGCGGCGACCAATGTGGACATGCCGGCGGCAGTGAAGGAGCGGCGGTTCCGGGAGGACCTGTACTACCGGCTGAACGTGGTGAGCGTGGAGATGCCGCCGTTGCGGAAACGGCTGGCGGATGTGCCGTTGTTGGCGGCGTACTTTGTGACGCGGTTCGCCGGGCAGATGGGGCGCCGGATGGATGGGGTGTCGCCGGAAGCGCGGGCGTGTCTGCTGCGTTACGACTGGCCGGGCAA
>CAMATG010000174.1 GCA_945860645.1 Candidatus Sulfopaludibacter sp. SbA3
ATGCGCTTGCCGAGGTCGTCGTTTTTGACGTTGGCCGAGTAGTTGACGGCCGGACCATCGCCGATTTGAATGGTCTGCGCCATGACGGCGCCGGTGCGCATTTCACCGGCGATGGCGGGGGGCATGGGCATGCGCGGCAGTTCAACAGGGCCGTGGTTGTTTTCGGTGATCAGCACGCCTTTGCCGTCTTCCACGCGGCGCGTGAAAACGACGTTGCCTGTATCACGGGTTGTCGTGAACGTGTTCACCTTTGCCGTGGCCGCGCCGAGGTTGATCTTGCGGGCGGTCTTGTTCTGGGGATCGAGAACGTAATCGATTTTCGCGACCGGGTCGTGGATGAAAACGGTCTTGTGGTCGGTTCCACCGGTGAAGGGGCCGATGGCGTTGATGGTGATTTCGCGGCGGGTACGGCCCTCGCCATCGCGGGCGAAGGAGGTGGTGTTGGCGGCTTTGATGCGGTTGCCGTCGGCCAGGACCTGAATGTTCTCGGTGACGAAGTCGCCGGTGAAGGGAACGCCTTTGACGAGCGTCGTTTCAAAGCCCATCTCCGCGCTCATGAAGGTGAAGCCGTTCATGGTGGTTGCGCTCGTGGTAGGGGCGGCGATCACGTGGATTTGTTTATTCTCGACGATTTGGGGCGTCTGCGCGACCAAGGCGGCGGAGAAGAATACGGGTACGAGTGCTTTTTTCATAGATTTCCTGTGGGAGTTATTCAACGTTGCTGACGAGGCGGATGGCGCGCATGCTGCCATCCTCACCTAAGACGACATCCGCTGGCAGCGATTCATTCCAGCGGTCCGCGCTGACGGCAATGCCGAAGCCGGGAAGGGACGATTTGGGAAGGCGAACGCGGACGATGGCGCCGCGCTCCATTGGTTCGAAGGCCTGCCAGGCGCCGACCGGGATGAACTCGCCGGCGTCGGCGGTCTCCACGCGGCGTGGCGTGGCGCGGGGGCGCCGCGGGGCCGGGGCGGCCGCGAGCTTTTCGGGAGCCGGATCGCGCGGGGCGATGGCGGGCGGTGGCGGTTCGGCGTTACGCGCCACGACGGGCGCCGGGAGCGCCGTTGGCACCACCGGGCGGGACAGCCAGAGGCCGACCAGCACCGCGGCTGCGATGGCGCCGGCGGCGGAGACCCGGAGCAGCATCGAACGGCGATTGCGCCGCCGCAATTCAGCCACCAGCGCGTTTTCGACGCGGGGCGGCGCGCTGAGCCCGTCGGCCCTCGCCGCGGCGGCCAGTGCGCCTCGGATACGCTCTTCCTCGGCATAAGACAAGACTGGATTCCGGTCCGGTTTCATGATGGTATCCCCACGAGCGGTTTCAATTTTCCGGCCAGCAGCGCGCGGGCCCGGTGGAGCCGGGAGCGCACCGTACCGGTGGGGCAGCCGGCGATGGCGGCCACCTCGTCATACGAAAGCTCCTGCATGTCGCACAGTACCAGCACTTCCCGGTAGACGGGCGGCAGCGTGGCCATGGTTTCGCGCAGGCGGCTGGACAGCTGTTCCTGTTCCAACTCTGTGACCAGGCAACCGCCGGCGACCAGTTCGTCCTGCCCCTCTTCTTCGAGCGACAGATGCTGGCGACGGCCTTGCAACTGCTTCAAAACCTGGTTGCGGGCAACGGCGAAGAGCCAGGAGAGGACCGTGCCGCGACTGGCGTCCAGGCGGCCGGCATCGCGGAGGAGGGCGAGAAACGTCTCCTGCACGACTTCAGCGGCGATATCGGCGTTTCCAGAGAGATGCAATGCGTAGCGGTAGAGGGACGCCTGCCGGCGGCGGTAGACAGCGAGGAACGCCGCTTCTTCGCCACGGGAGAGGGCCGGGAGCAGCGCTTCGTCGCTCAGCTCCGTTTCGGTTTCGGGTTGTGTCCGGGTCCACCGTTTCCACATGCTCTGTCGTAAAGAGTATCCGGCCCGGGGCGAAAAAGTTCCCGGAAATTTAGAAAGACGTGGAGCGAAGAACGGCGCGGCGGATCGGGGTGGGCAGGTCGTAGGAGTCGAACAGGCTGACCGGGCACCAGACCAGTCCGCGGACTTCTTCGGATCCGACGAACGCTTCAGACGACGCACGGAAGCTGAAGATCAGGTCGTGGTGCAGGTGAAACGGCTCTTTCTTGCGCCCGGGAATGCCGTGGACGTCGATGCCGACCAGCCGCGGGGGCACCGTTTTGTCGAGCTGTACGCCGGTCTCCTCCACCGCTTCGCGGCGCGCGGTGTCGGCCACACGATTGTCAATGCCGGCTTCCACGTGGCCGCCGGGAAGGAGCCAGCGGTCGAGCTTTCGATGGTGCACCAGAAGCACCATGTCGCGGTTGGGGTGGAGAATGCAGGCCGTGCCGGTGATGTGGCCGGGGGCGAACTGGGACCGGGCGAATGGCATCGGGGTCTCCCGGATCAGGCCCAGGCAGAGTTCGCGGCTTTTCTCGGCTTCCCCGTCGGAGGGGTCGCTCCATTCCGAGAGAAGAAGGGTCAGGGAGGGAATGTCGATCACAGGTTCCGTTTCAGGAAGTTGATGATGTGGTAGCCGTCCATGAACTTGAACGGCGTTTCGCCCATGGTGTAGTGGCCGCAGGGCAGGACGACAACTTTATTGGCGATGCCGCGGCGTTGCACTTCCTCCACGATATCCTGCGACAGACGCGGGATGAAGGTGGTGTCGTACTTGGTGTAGATGAATAGCGAACGTTTATCTTTGTGCTCGGCCAGCTTGTCGAGAAAATTGACGGGGCTGATGGCGTTCCAGAGATTGCGCAACTGTTCGAGCGAGACGTGGCTTTCCAGCCCCTGCTTGACGTGGATGGTGGAGAGTCCGGTCCAAACGACGTCGGCCACGTAGGTGGAGCAGTGATTGAAGACGTTGACGTTGATGCGCGGGTCGTGGGACGACGCCAGGCAGGCGTAGCAGGAGCCGATCGACGTGCCGCAGATGCCGATGCGGGTGTAGCCCATTTCGTAGAGCCAGTCGATCATGGCGCGGATATCGGTCACGGCCTGGCGGGTGGCGTCGATGGTCCGGGCGATATTCGAGGACATGGCGAAGTCCGCCCGGCTCAATTCGGCCGGCATACGGAAGTCATGGTAGGGCAAACTAAGGCGAACCGCTGAGAGGCCAAATTTTGCCAGTCCCGCGCACAGGCCGCCGTGTTGATTCTGGCTGGCGTTCCAGTGCGGGAGGACGATGACCGCCTTTCCGTTGTGCTTTTCGGCGGGAAACCACTGGCCATGGACTACGTTATTCGTCGGATACGGAGTGCTAACCGGGGACTGGAAGCGGACGAATCCACCCTCCAGGCGGAACTTATCCGGCTTCTGGTAGGCATAGAACGCATCGCTATTCTCAATTGCCAAACGATTTAGTTCCAGGAGCCATTTTTCCGGTGTCTCACCGCCATAGGGGAGCATTTCGGCGACCGGCCAGCCTTCGGCCCAGTCGAGACCCCATTCAAATGGCCTGACAACACGGTCAGTGGAGCGGAAGCAGAGGTGTTTTTCCCAGTCGTTTATCCAACGGGTGTACAGAGACTTGATCATCAGTGGCGGGTATGGGCAGGAAGTGCGAGGCGTTCTTCCTGTCAGTGTACCAACTGGTGACTGCACGGTAGGGAAATGACCTGAGAGTAGCCGGTTTTGTGCCCTATGACGGGTTCAATCGCCCAAATATCAGTGAGAATAGCCACAGGAGACCAAAATGGTCTGCCGATACTGCCAAAAAACAATCTCAATTACACATCGGCTCGTCGATAGTGAGTTCTGTTGCAAACAGCACCGGAATGCATTCACTGCCCGATCAGCGCGCGCTCTCCGCGAGATGGGAGAATTCACCTACTCGGTGGCGGACGTTCTGCGGGATACGGACGAATTCGCCGTTCCGAAGAAGAAGCAGGCGGCGGGAACGCGTTCGACGGCGACTGTTTTGGGATTGGCAGCCCTAACGATCGCCGGTTTGGTGGTGATGGAGAAGTTCGGGGTCGGCGGCGGGCAGGCCACAAAGAAGACCGGAGAGGCGCAACAGGGCACGGTAAGCCGGTTGGTCGGCATGATTGTTGATCGCATGCCGAAAAACGCCTCTGGCGGCATGCAGATCGAGGACAAGTTCCAGGCCGGGCTTCGGAACTGGCTGCCCGCGCCGGGGACCGGGATGTCGGGATGGCGGATCGATAATGGACTGATGCGGCCGGGCGGACTGCGCATCTGGGATGAATCCAGGAACCTGGCCGATTATAGTTTTCAGTTCGAAGGACGTGTGGAGAACCGGTCGTTGGGTTGGGTGGTCCGGGCGCCGAATCATAACAACTACTACGCGGCGAAACTCTCCATTCCGGAGCGAGGCGGCAGCGCGCGGCCGGAGATCATCCGCTTCTCGGTGATCCAGGGGCAGGAGTCGCGCCGGCAGCATTTCCCGATTCCCGTTGTGTTGGAAAAGGGCGAGTTCTACGAGTACGAGGTGCGGGCGGTTGGCGACCGGATCCTGACGATTATCGGCGGCCGGGTTGTCGATCAATGGCGCGACGCGCGGTTCCGCACGGGCGGCGTCGGGTTCTTCTCCGAGCGGGGAGACAAGTCGTCGATCCGGTGGGCCAAGTTGCAGGAGGGCGAGAGCATCGCCGACAAACTGCGCAGCTACCTGACGTTCGGACTCATCATCCCCGCGATCTAGGTGGCGGTTATCGGGGCGCGATGGCGAGCCCGCCGATCTGGTCGAGCCGGTCGAAAATCCCAAGCTGCATCGTCATGCCTGTGGTGAGGTTGACTTCGTAAAGCGCCGCGGCGGCCTGGCCTCGGACCCGCGTGGCGATGAAGGCGGCGCCGGTGCGCGGGGAGATGTCGAACCCGGCAACTTCGGACATGTCGATGTTCATCATGCCGACCCGGCCCAGTTTGCCGTCGTTCGGCGGGGTCTGCAGGACGAGCGCCCGCTGTTCGGCGTCAATGACATAGAGGGCGGTGGTCGTGGCGCCGGCGACACTGTTGGTATACGCCGCGCCGGTGATTTTGAAATCGGGTAGGTTTTCGGCGTTCAAGCGGCCGTCGACGGCCGCGACGGCGCCGGTGTCGGGATGGAGGCGGAGATTCTGGCCGGTGTTGGAAACAAGGCGGATGCGGTCGACGGTGGGGTTGAAGTCGAAGCCGAACTCGGTTCCTTCGAGCGCCGGGGTAAAGGGGGCGCTGCCAATGGCCGTGGCCTGGCCGGTGGCGGGGTCGACGGTGTACAAACGGCTATGGCTGCCGAGGCCGTAGAGGGCGCCGTTGGCCGGGCGGAAGTCGATGGCCAGCAGCGATTCGCCGGGTTGTAGGCCTCGGATGATCTGGGTGGCGTCGGTGAAGCTGGGGGTGTTGGTGTCGAAACGGATCAGGACGTTGCGTCCGTTCAGTGCGTAGGCCGGTTCGGCGTGCAGGGCTGCGCAGAGTGTGAGGAGGAGAATGGTGAGTTTCATAGTGAATCCAATCACTCCTACGAAACCGCCGCAAAATCGGATGTGGCCGGCTGGGTTTTCCGCTCCCGTGGCGGGGTGGCATGTTAGACTAATGAGTTGCTGGGTCTCGGGCTTCGTGCAACGGGCGGCTGCAAACCCCGCCAGGTCCGGAAGGAAGCAACGGTAGTGGTTTAGCTCGTGTGCCGCGGATCACCCGGGGCCTGGCATTAATACTATGGAATCAGGCGCCGCGGACCAGCCATCAAAACCTGCTTATCAGGTTATCGCGCGGAAATACAGGCCCCAGTCGTTCTCAGAACTGGTGAGCCAGGCACACGTAAAGACCACGCTCGATAACGCGATCAATCAGCGTCGCATCGCCCATGGCTATATTTTCAGCGGGCAGCGCGGGACCGGAAAAACGACGGTTGCCCGTATCATGGCGCGCTGTCTGAACTGCGTGAACGGGCCGACGGCGACGCCTTGCGGCGTTTGCTCCAGTTGCCTGGAGATCACCGCTGGTGGCGCTGTTGACGTGATTGAAATTGACGCCGCGTCCAATCGCGGTATCAACGAAATGCGCGAACTGCGCGAGAGCGTTCGTTTCCGCCCGGCGCGGGACCGATACAAAGTGTTCATCGTCGACGAAGCGCATCAGATCACCAACGAGGCCTTCAACGCGCTGCTGAAAACGTTGGAGGAGCCGCCGGAGTGGGCCGTTTTCATTCTCTGCACCACGGAAACCCACAAGATCCCGACCACCATCGCTTCCCGTTGCCAGCAGTTTACCTTCCGGAGCGTGGACTTTGCGGAGTTAGTGGCGCGGATGAGCTGGATTTGTGAGCAGGAAGGCATTACCGCCGATGCGGATGCGCTGGCCGTGTTGGCTCAGGTCGGGGAAGGCAGCGTGCGCGATTCGCTGTCGGCGCTCGATCAGGCGATCGCCTGCTGCGGCACCACGCTCAATGCCAATGAAGTGCGGGCGCTGTTGGGGTTGTTCGCTCTGGATGGGTTGGACCAGGTGGTGGAAGCTGTCGAACGCGGGGCTTCGACGCGCGTTTTGGAGATCGTGGCCGAGTTGGAACGGAGCGGCGCTAACCTGCAGCACTTCTGCAGGGAACTCTCGCGGCATATTCGGAATCTCCTGGTTGCGCGCATCACCGGCGCTGGAACGCGGTTGATCGCGGCTTCGCCGAGCGAGCAGACGAAGATGGCCGACGTCGCCAAGCGCTTCAGTGAAGAGGATCTGACCCGATATCTGCAAATCGTTCTGGACGTGTTTCGGGATCTCCAGTATTCGTTGCAACCGCGTCTGCACCTGGAACTCGGGCTGTTGAAGCTGGTTCATGCCGGGCGTTTGACAAGCATTGAAGAAGCGATCGCCGGGATGGGTGGGGCCGGCACGGCGCCCGCCGCGCCGAAGGCGCCGCAAACGCCATCCCGCCCCGCGCCGTCCGCCGCGCCTGTTGCGGCTCCAGCCAGCTTTGACGATCTGCCCCCCTGGCCGACGAAGACCGAACCCACGAAACCGCAGCCGAAACCGGTTGCGCCGCCACCGCCGGCGCCCGCGCCTTCCCGGGTTCCCACGACGGACGCGCCCCCGTGGGATGCGCTTCCCGCCAAACCCGCGGCGCCGCCCGTCAAAGCGGCTCCTCCCGCTTCCGCGCCCGTCGAGCCCATCAGCTTTGACGATCTGGCTCCCTGGCCCACCAAGCCGGAACCGGTCAAGGCGGTGCCGCCGCCGTCTGCTCCACCGCCCGCGTCTTTTGAACCGACTCCGTCGTGGGAGGAAATGTCCTCCACTCCGCCGCCGGTTAAGACGGCTCCCCCGCCGGCCGCCGCCAAGCCTGCGCCCGTCGCCGGTGGTGGTGGAACGTTGAAAGACCGAATGTACGAGGCGCTGGTGGAAGCCGGGCTGAAGTTCACCGCCGACGCGATTGAGTCCGCGCATGTAAATGAATTGGCCGCGGAAGTGGAAATTGTCGCCCCGGAAGAGTTGCAGATGTCCTTGAATGAAAAGGAAGTGCAACAGTTTCTGGTGAAGCTCGGCGTGACGAAACGGCTTCGCCTTCGCTTCGAATCCGGCATGGCGGCGGCAGCGCCATCGGCCAAGCCCGCGGCCGCCGCCGCTCGTGACGAAGAAGTCATGCAGCGCGCCATGGCGCACCCGATGGTGCAACGCTTTCAGGAAACTTTCAAAGATAGCCAGATCCGCCAGGTGCGCGATCTGAAAGAATAGGTAGTCGCGGAGGAACTCATGAAGCTGCCCGGAAATATGCAGGCCATGATGGCACAGGCGCAGAAAATGCAACAGCGGTTGCAGGAAGACATCGCGGCCATTCGCGTGGAAGCCAGCGCCGGTGGCGGTATGGTCACTGTGAAAATGGATGGCATGAAAAAATGCCTTGGCATCCAGATTGACCCGGAGGCCGCCGGTGACGCGGAAATGCTGCAAGACATGATCATGGCTGCTTACAACGAAGCATACAAAAAGGCTGAGGACCAGGCGGCGGCCAAGACCAGCGGTATGCTGGGCGGCATGGGCCTGCCCCCAGGCCTGTTTTAATCGGCACGCGCCATGCCTGATTTTGCCGAGCCCTTATCCCGGTTGGTGGAAGAGTTCCGGCGTCTGCCTGGTATCGGGCAGAAATCGGCGCAACGGATTGCGTTTCATTTGCTGCGTGCCACCAAGGAAGACGCCTTCCGGCTCGCCCGCGCGGTTGTGGATGTAAAGGAAAAGCTTGGCCTCTGCTCCATTTGCAATAACGTGAGCGATGGCGATCTTTGCCCC
Source organism: Candidatus Sulfopaludibacter sp. SbA3 (assembly GCA_945860645.1). Classification (GTDB taxonomy): domain Bacteria; phylum Acidobacteriota; class Terriglobia; order Bryobacterales; family Bryobacteraceae. The sequence goes on from CAMATG010000174.1 coordinate 8,205, forward strand.
TACTGTTCCAATCCCAATCGCGACCGGTCCATCATTTGCGTTGTGGAGGAGCCGCCGAACATTCTGCCGATTGAAACCACCCGTGCTTTCGACGGGTTGTACCACGTGCTGCATGGCTCCATCAGTCCCCTCCGCGGCATCGGTCCGGAGCAACTGAAAATCAAGAACCTCCTGCAACGCTTGCAGTCCGGCGACACGCAGGAAATCATTCTGGCCACCAACCCCACGGTCGAAGGCGAAGCCACCGCCGCTTACCTCTCCCGCCTGTTGAAGCCGCTCGGAATGAAGGTCACTCGCATCGCCATGGGTATCCCGGTCGGCAGCGATTTGGAGTACGCCGACGAAGTATCGATGTCGAAGTCGATGGAGAACCGGCGCGAACTATAGGACGCGCAGCGGGTCGAACTCGCGCAATCCCTGGTCCGTCGTCTCGCCAATCCGCACATCGCGCAACACGTTGTCGGTGGCTTCCCGCAAGAGTTCCACTTTTAGATAGTTGCTGCTCAGGGCCATCCTGCCCTGCCCAAGCGTTACCACGGATAGCGTCTCTCCCAGGAACTGCTTCCGGAACGCCAGGTTCTTGCGTTCCGCTAACTCGCGCAGTCGCCGGTTACGCTCTTTGCGGATAGGCATCGGCACCTGGCCGGGCGCTGTTGCCGCCGGCGTTCCCGGACGCGCCGAATACGTGAACACGTGCAAGTAAGTGAAGGGCAGGGAATCGATGAATTGGAATGTTTCCTCGAACTCCGCCTCCGTCTCGCCGGGGAACCCCACCATGACATCGGCGCCAACGGCCGCATTCGGCATCCAGGCGCGCGCCTTCTGTACCCGGTCGGCATAGTGCCGTGGACGGTACTTCCGGTGCATCCGCCGGAGCACGCCGTCGGAACCCGATTGCAGCGGCGCGTGCACGTGTTTCGCAATCCGCCCGGACTCTGCCATCAGGCCCAGTAACTCGTCGGAGAAATCCATCGGCTCCACCGAAGAGAGCCGCAGCCGTTCTACCGGCGTCTCGTCCAGCATCCGTTTCACCAGTCCAACCAAGCGTAGCGTCGAGCCCGGTTCCCGGCCCCACCGCCCCAGATTCACTCCGCTCAGCACCACTTCCCGATAGTTCCGCGCCAGCCCGCGCACCTGCTCGATCACCTGGTCAGCCGGCATCGACCGGCTCCGTCCCCGCACAAACGGAATCACGCAAAACGAACACCGGTTATTGCAGCCGTCCTGTATTTTCAGGTTCGGCCGCGCCCGATCGCCCGCCGCGTCTTCCACCGGCGCCGACAGAAACTCATGCTGGGCAAAGATGTCATGCACGTGGATTTGCCCATGGAAGTGGCCCAGTTCATCGGCCACCAAATCCGGGATGTGGGTCTTGTCCGAATTGCCGACCACCCATTCCACCCCCGGCAACGCCGCAATCTCTTCCGGCGCGCGCTGCGCGTAACAGCCCGTTACTAGAATGCGCGCCTCCGGATTCTCGCGATTCACCCGGCGCACCGTATGGCGCAAATCCTCATCCGCGGCCGACGTCACCGTGCAGCTGTTCAAAACGACCAGATCGGCGTGGCCCCACGAATCCGCCGCGTCCATACCGCGCTGGCCCAATAGGGATTCGAGCGCCGCCCCATCGGCCTGCGTCGCCCGGCATCCAAAATTCTGAACAAAAAACTTCCGCACACTTCCAGTGTAGCGGCTCCCGCTATTCCGGCAATTCCTTAGGCGGTTCGGGCAGGAAGAAGCTCGCAGCGAAAC
>CAMATG010000175.1 GCA_945860645.1 Candidatus Sulfopaludibacter sp. SbA3
TTATAGTCCCGCGACCCATCGAACGTTACCGCAATGTGATGCCAAGTATTGGCTTTCAACCGCCCCGTTGCCCCCGCGCGAATCAGGATCAAATCATCCTTCTTCCCGCCCATCATCTGGAACCGCGGACGCCTTCCGTCGAAGTCAAACGCCCACCCCTGCGTAATGCCGTCTTTCTTGTTCACCCAGTCCAACTTGGTCGCCACCGCGAAGTTCTGCTCCTCCTTCGGCAGGTACACCCAAGCCGCCACCGTGAACGGCTTCCGGCTGTCCAGGTCCCGCTTCGCCGCCGGCAATTCCAACGACTTCTTCGCCCCAAACGACAACGCCTTCGTCCCGCCCACAGCCCCATTCACCAGCGTCACGCCCTCCGGCAACACCGCCGGCGGCTGGAGCGCCCACCGCGGCGAATAGCCCTTAAACGGAGCCTTCACGGCCTTGTACTTGCCCAACCGAACCCACTCCTCCATCCCCGCCCCCGCCCGCGTCCGCAGCGCCGCCCGCGCATCGCGCCGGGCCTTCTCCTCCACCAGCAACTGGTGCCACCGCGCCCGCTCCCCTTCCGCCGGAACCGTAATCACCGGCGGCGTATCGTGAATATTCCCATCCATCGGCTTCTGCGTCGTATTCCGGAAGAAAGCCGCCATCTGATAAAACTCTTTCTGCGTAATCGGATCAAACTTGTGATCGTGGCAAGTCGCGCAGCCCACCGTCAGCCCCAGCCACACCGCCCCCGTCGTGTCCACGCGGTCTTTCGCATAGATCGCCGCCACTTCGTCCTCAATCGACCCGCCCTCGTTGGTCGTAATATTACACCGGTGAAAGCCCGTCGCCACCGTCTGCTCCATCGTCGGCTTCGGCAACAAATCCCCCGCCAGTTGCTCCAGCGTGAACTGGTCAAACGGCATGTTCTTGTTGAACGCCGCAATCACCCAATCCCGGTACGGCCACATCTCCCGATAGTTGTCCACGTGAATGCCATGCGTGTCCCCATACCGCGCCGCGTCCAGCCAATACCGCCCGCGATGCTCCCCATACTGCGGTTTCGCGATCAGCCGGTCCACCAGCCGCTCGTACGCATCGGCGGCCGTGTCCTGCACGAACGCCTCAACCTCCGCCGGCGCCGGCGGCAACCCGGTTAGGTCCAACGCCAACCGTCGCGCCAGCGTCCGCTTGTCCGCCTCCGCCGCAGGCTGCAACCCTTCCGCCTCCAGTCGCGCCAACAGAAACCGGTCAATCCCGTTCCGCGCCCACTGGGCGTTCTTCACCGCCGGCAACTCCCGCTTCACCGGGGCCGCAAACGACCAATGCTCCTTATACGCCGCGCCCTCGGAAATCCACCGTTTCAACACGTCCTTCTGCGCATCGCTCAACGTCTTGTGCGCCGCAGGCGGCGGCATCCGCAGCGAGGGCGTGGCGTGGTTAATCCGCTTCCACAACTTGCTCTCTTCCGGCTTCCCGGCCACCACCGCCGGCCCCGGCACATCCAGCCGCAAATTGGCCATGCGCGATCCCTTGTCAGGCCCGTGGCAGTGGTAGCACGCATCGGACAAAATCGGCCGCACTTCCCGCTGAAAGTCCACGGGCTTCTGCTGCGCGGACAAACCAGCGCTCACCACCACCAACAACCAACATTTCCTCATAACAAGTCCTCACGCAAATCCAAAATCTTCGCCTGTTCCAACGGCACCAGCCGCTCCCCGGCCGCGCATACCGCGTCAACACCCAAATGCTCAATCACAAAATCGTTCCAGCGATACGTCCGTTCCTGTCCACTGGATGCCGAAAAGTCGTTCTTTGCATTATGAATCACACGCGTCACCGCGCCCGGCCGCAACACCGCCAGCCGGTACTCCGCCCGTCGCGGCACACCGTCGTATAACCGGTCCCCACGCAGCCATAACTCCACCGCATTCTCATCCCCCAACCGCAATCCAAACAACGCCCACCGCCGCTCCACATCCCGCGGCTGGAACGAAAACGGCACCAGCCGCGTCCCCACGCCGTCTTCGTCTTCCACAATCAAAACGTCCGCCGCGGCCGTCCCGCCCGCCGAACGCACCCGGTCCCCAGCCCGAAAAATCGGCTCCGGAACCGACGGGTCCCGATGCTCCGTCTTCGTCCACACCGTCGTCTTCCGCGCCACCCGCAGCACCAGCATCGCCACTAGGCCAACACGTCTTTCACCACGTGCCCATGCACGTCGGTCAGCCGTCGCTGCAGCCCGTTGTGATACCAGCTCAGCCGCGTATGGTCCAGCCCCAGCAAATGCAGCAATGTCGCGTGGAAATCGTACAGCGTCGTCGGGTTCTCCGCGGCCTTATACCCCAGCTCATCCGTCCGCCCATACGAGTAGCCCGGCTTCAGCCCGGCCCCCGCCATGAACGACGTGAACCCCTCGGGGTTATGATCCCGCCCGCCCTCGCCAATGCCCTCGCTAATCGGCAGCCGTCCGAACTCGGTCGTCCACACCACCACCGTATCGTTCAACATTCCGCGCTGTTTCAAATCAGCTAGCAACGCCGCCGTCGGCTTGTCCATCGAAGCCGCGCACCGCGAATGATTCGCGCGCAGATCCTCGTGCCCGTCCCAGTTAATCCGCGGCGCCCCAAAGTGTCCGCCATTAAACAACTGCACGCACCGCACGCCACGCTCCACCAGCCGCCGCGCCAACAGGCAGTTGTACCCATACGCCCGCGTCGCCGGATCGTTCAACCCATACGCCTCGCGCGTGGCCTCACTCTCCCCCTTGATGTCCGTCACCTCCGGCGCGCTCACCTGCATCCGTGCGGCCATCTCATAGGCCCGAATCCGCCCCGCCAACGCGTCATCCCCCGGATGCGCGCCCAAGTGTTCTTCATTCAACTGCGACAGCAAATCATACGAAGCCGCCTGCACCGCCGGCGCCACCGGAGCCCGCAAATCCGCAATCGGGTTCTTCTGGTCGCCGAACATCACCCCCTGGTGCTGCGCCGGCAAAAACCCATTTCCCCAGTTCGCCACCCCGCAAGGCGGCAACCCGCGCGGATCCGGCAAAACCACAAACGACGGCAGGTTCTGATTCTCCGATCCCAACCCATAACTCACCCACGAACCCACCGACGGAAACCCCTGAAAAATGTACCCCGTCGACATCTGGAAGATCGCCGGGCCATGCGCATTGCTCCGCGCCACCATCGAATGGAAGAACGTCATGTCATCCACCCGCTGCGCCAAATGCGGCAGCAGATCGGACACATACTTCCCCGACTTCCCATACGGCCGGAACTCCCACGGCGACTTCATCACCGCCCCCGGCTTGCCGAAAAACGGCGTGATCGTGTTCTCGCCCTTCGTCTGTTTCCCGTGGTGCTTCACCAGGTCGGGCTTGTAGTCGAACGTGTCAATCGCACTGATCCCGCCGGGCAGGTAAATGAGAATGACGTTCTTCGCCTTCGGCGCAAAATGCGTCCCCGGCTTGCGCGGCGCCGCCTGCGCCTCCATCTGCGCCAGCGCAATCCCGGCGAGCCCGCCGCCCACCTCCCACAGCATCTCCCGGCGTGTCGTTTTCCGTCTCATGGTGTGTATAAAAACTCGTTGGTGTTAAACAGCACGCGCGCATAGGCAGCCAGCGAATGCTGCCCAATGAACGCCATTCCCGCCCGCAACTCTTTCTCCGACGGCGCCCGTCCATACAGAAGCGAGTACGCCCGCGCCACCTGCCCGGAAACGTCGCGCGCCTCTCGCCGCAACCGCTCCGCCATTCGTTCCGATTGCTTCATCACAAACGAGTTGTTCAACAGCGTCAGCGCCTGCACCGGCGTGTTCGAATTGCTCCGCTGCGGCGTCGCCACCGAGGGGTCCGGGCAATCAAAACTGTCCATGAAAATCCGCCCACCCCCGCGCACCACAAACCGGTACACCGCGCGACGCCAAACCGCCGGCCCATCGTTGTCCAGCGCGTCGTAAATGTAGGACCCGCCGCCGCCCTTCTTCTGCAGCAAATAGCTCGGCCCGCCGCGTTCGAAATTCAGACTCCCCGTCGCCGCCAGCATCGTATCCCGCAGCGCCTCGGCGTCCATCCGCCGCAGCGGCATCCGCCACAGCAACCGGTTATCGGCGTCCACCGCAAAGGCCTTTTCATTCAAAACCGACGACTGCTGAAACGCCTGCGACATCACAATCTGCCGCTGCAGCCACTTCAAGCTCCACCCGTTCTCCATGAACGAAACCGCCAGCCAATCCAGCAACTCCGGATGCGACGGCCGGTCACCCATCAGCCCGAAATCGCTCGGCGTATTCACAATCCCGTTGCCGAAATGATAGAACCAAACCCGGTTCACAATCACCCGCGCCGTCAGCGGATTCTTCGCGTCGGCAATCCAGTCGGAGAGCGCCGTCCGCCGCAGATCGTCCGGTGCCTTTGCATCCAATCCAAACGAAGCCGGCCGGTGCCCCAGCGCCGACAGCGCCCCCGGAAAAACTTCTTCCTTCGCCTTCGCCACGCTCCCGCGCTCCAATAAATACGCGGGTTCCACCGGGTGCGGCTTGGCCGCATACACCATCGCCGGTGCCGGCACCGCGTCCAACTTTTTCTTCCACCCCTCCCGCTCCACCAACAACTCCGCCCGCCGCGCCCGCGCCGCGTCCGTCAACGCCGCCACCACCTCCGCCTCACTCACCGACGGTAGTTCCAACTCATTCACACTGATGTGATCCAGCGAATTCGCCACCGGCCGCCAGTTCGCCCCATCGTCAGAAACCTCCAGCGAATACACCCGAATCTGCCCGTCGCTCTTACCCATCACCCGGTCCGTCGACCACGCAATCTCGCTGACAGTTCCCTTCCCCGGAATCGGCAGAATCACCGGCACCGCGGCCGTGGCCTGCGCCGTACCCACAAAGTCCCGCACCGTCAAACCAGCAGGCTTCAACTCCAACAAATCAATCTTCGGCACCTTCCCGCCGTGCCCGGAAATCACCAATCGATAAGCAGCCCCCGTCACTGGCGCAAACACATTCCGATTAAAGAACGGAGCCAGCGGCACCCGATACTTCTCCCCCCGCCGCTTCTCATCCAACGCCTGATAACGCTCGCGCATCATCCGCGTCCGCACCGGAGCCTCAATCGAATCCAACTCCCGCTGCACCCGCCCCAACCCAGCCTGCAACGGCTTCGCCGCCGCCTCATACGCCTGCTTCGCCGAATCGGTGACAACCTCCCGCGTCCCAAACCCCACGGCCCCAAACACCGCCGTCAGCGAATAGTAATCCTTCGTCGGAATCGGATCGAACTTATGGTCGTGGCACCGCGCGCAATTCACCGTCATCGCCTGGAACGAATGGAACGTCGTCGTCACCATATCGTCTAACTCATCCATCCGCGCCGTCTTCTTCATCAACGCGTCTTTGTTCAATTCCGCGCTCACCGAATCCCAAGGCCCCGCCACCAGGAACCCCGTCGCCGCCACCGACTGTGGATCCTTCGGCCGCAACAAATCCCCCGTAATCTGCTCCCGCACAAACTGCGTATACGGCATGTCCCGGTTAAACGCGTCAATCACCCAGTCGCGATACCGCCACGCATGAAACCGTTCAAAATTATGCTCCCCGCCATCGGTCTCGCCGAACCGCACCACGTCCAGCCAGTACCTCGCCCAGCGTTCTCCATACTCAGGCGACGCCAACAACCGGTCCACATTCTCCGCATACGTTCTCTTATAGTCCTCATCCGTCGGAGGCAACCCGGTCAAGCTGAAAAACAACCGCCGCGTCAAATCCCGCTCGGAAGCCCGCGCCGAAAACCCCAGGCCCTTGGACGCCAACTTCGCCTGCAAATAAGCGTCAATCGAACCCAACGGCCCCTTCACCGGAGGCACAAACGCCCACCACGCCTTCCTCTTCGCCACCGCCAGCGAGCCCGTGTAAACCGCCCCACCGCGAATCCAATCCCCCAACACCGCCACTTCCTCAGCCGTCAGCCGCGGCCCGCCCATCGGCATCTTCCCCGACGAAACATGCTGAAACAACTTACTCCCGGCCGGATCGCCCTTAACAACAACCCCAGCCCGCACGAACGCCTCCGCCGAAGTCATGTCGAACCCGCCCGCCGTCCGCTCCCCGCCATGACACTTCACGCACTTCGCCGCCAACAGCGGGCGCACATCGCGCTCAAACTCCGCGCCACACAACGCGGCGACACCCACTCCAAGAACCACCGAAAGTTTCAGGACTGGCACTTAAATAGAATAATCTTTTTAATCTAGCCCCGTGCCAACCCCAACGCCCGGATCCGCTTGTGCAACGACGTCCGCTCCATCCCCAACGCCCGCGCCGCCGCCGAAACATTCCACGCCGCCTCATCCAACGCCCGCGTAATGTGGTCCCGCTCCGCCCCCCGCCGCGCCTCTTCCACCGAGTTCGGCGCATCCGGATCCCGTCCCAACCGCAACTCAATCGGCGCCGACTCTTTATCCAACAAATCCCCCGGGCTCAATATCGCCATCCGCTCCACCACATTCCGCAACTCCCGCGCATTCCCCGGCCACCCATACCGCTCAAACAAACCAAAAACGGACTCATCAAACGCCTTCATCCGCACATTATTCCGCCCGCAAAACTCCTCCAGAAAATGCGCCGCCAACACCCGCACATCCTGCGGCCGCTCCCGCAACGCCGGCACCCGTAGCGGCACCACCGCTAGCCGGTAATACAGGTCCTCCCGGAACCTCCCCGCCGCCACCTCACTTGCCAAATCCTTATTCGTCGCCGATAGCACCCGCACGCTAATCCGCACCGGCTGCTCCCCACCCAATCGGTGAAACTCCCCCTCCTGCAAAACCCGCAACAGCTTCGCCTGCGCCGCCTGCGGCAAGTCCCCCACTTCGTCCAAAAACAGCGTCCCCCCATCGGCCAATTCAAACTTCCCGCGCCGCAATCCCGCCGCCCCCGTAAACGCCCCCTTCTCATGCCCGAACAATTCCGATTCCATCAATTCATTCGGAATCGCCGCACAATTCACCTTGATGAACGGCCCGGAAGCAAACGGCGAAGCCCCATGAATATGCGCCGCCAACAACTCCTTCCCCGTCCCCGATTCCCCCATCAACAACACCCGCACATCGCTCTTCGCCGCCAGCGTCGCCTGCTCAACAGTCCGCGAAAACGCGGGCGACGAACCCATCATCCGCGCCGTCCCCACCTGCTCCTTCAGCCGCTTATTCTCCTCCCGCAGCACCAGCTGGTCCAACCCATTCCGCACCGCCAGCAACACCCGCTCCCGGTGCAACGGCTTCTCCAAAAAGTCGTACGCTCCGGCATGCACCGCCTCCACCGCATCGGCAATCGTCCCATGCCCGGAAATCATAATCACCGGCGCACCAACACCAGCCGCGCGCAACTCCCGCAACAGGTCCAACCCCGAAGCATCCGGCAGTCGCACGTCGAACAAAAACAGTCCCACCGCCTCCCGCCCCACCGCCCGCCGGTAATCGGAAGCGCTCGTAAAGGTGGTCACCGCAAACCCCTCGCGCTCCAAAATCAAGCGCAGCGACAACCCGATGTTCGACTCATCATCAACGATCCAGATTCTTCGCATGTCCCGTCTCCAAGCCAGCCGCCGGCAGCGTCACCACAAACGACGCCCCGCCCAACTCGCTCTCCCGATGTTCAATTTCCCCGCCGCACAACAACACACTCCGCCGCGCAATCGATAGCCCCAACCCCATCCCATTCTTCTTAAACGTAATCGACGGTTCAAACAGCGTCGACCGCGCCAACTCGCTCAACCCCGGCCCCGAATCGGCCACCGCCACCCCCGTCCGCCCACCCTCCACGAAAGTCCGCGTAACAATCCGCCCGTCCGTCCCCACAGCCTGCGCCGCGTTCTCCAGCAGGTTCGTCAACACCCCGCGCAGCAAATCCGGATCCCCCGTCGCCGCCGCCCCCGCCGCCAATTCCAAGTCATAACAAACCCCCGGATGCAGCGGCCGCAAAAACGCCACCCGCTCCTCCACCAGCGCGTTCAAATCCATCGCCCGCAGATGCGCCGGCGGCTCCGCCGCAAACTCCGAAAACGCCCGCACTCTCTTCTCTAACGTAGTCACCTCATCGGCCACAATCTGCGACGCCTGCCGCAAAAAGCCTGCGTCCACCGACCCGTTCCGCGCCCCAATCTCCTCCATCGTCAGTCGAATCGGAGTCAACGAATTCTTCACCTCATGCGCCATCTTGCGAGCCAACGTCTGCCACGACGCCACCCGCGTCAACTGCACCAACTCCTCCCGCGATTCCGCCAACTGCGCCGCCGTCTCATTGAACGCCGCAATCGCCTGCCCCGCCTCATCCGGCCCGCCCCCGGCCAGTCGAACCGTCAAATCGCCCGACGCCAACGTCTGCAACCCCCGCGTCAAGTCCCGCATCGGCCGGCTCACTCGCACCGCCATCAAAATCAAAACCGCCAGCGCCACCAAATACACAACCCCCGCCGTGGTCAATAACGTCAGCGTCAACCCGCGCCGCAAATCATACTGCCCGGCCCGCTCCACCAGCCCCCGCGCCCGCGTGTACTGTTCGGTCAACTGCTGCATCCCCACGCCCAGTTTCCGCTCAAACAGCCGGATCTCCCCATCCTTCCCACGCACCCAATACCGCAACACCGCCCCGCCCTCGCCCGCCGTCTCAAACCACTCTTCCGCCCCGCTCGCCGCGAACGCCGCCCCCTCCGCCACTGTCACCGGCCGCGCCGCCACCCGCCCCGCCGCCGCATCGGCCTTCAACACCTCCCGCGCCGTCTGGTACATCTCCCGGCCCGTCGCCCGCAACGACGTCGACATCTCGTCCAGCTCCACCGTCGTCGCCTGCCGCAGGCTCGTCTCAAACAAATGCAGCGTCACCCACAGCAGCACCGCCATCGGCGCCAGCGTCGCCGTCAGAAACACAACGATCAGTTTGGTTCGCAGGCTCACGGTTGCAGTCTAACGCTGAACATCGCCCGGCCGGAACGGCCCATGTTCCAAATTCCAACGCTCGGTCTCGCCCCGTTGCGCCCGCCCGAACCACTCCACCAGCCGCGTCAGCGTCACCGTCGGGTCCAACAAAAACCCACCCGCATCCCGCGGATCATCCGCCCGCAACTCCGCCCGCACCCAGTGCGACGAGTCCGCCGCTAGCCCATGCAACGGCAACCCCGTATGCGCAAACATCCACCGCTCCGCCGCCTCCCGCGACAGGTGCGACGTCTGGTCCTTCACCGCCCCCAACCGCACCACCGCGAACTTCTCCTCCCACAAATCAAAGCTCACAACAAACCGCTCCACCTGCCGCCGCGAAACCGTCCGGAACTGATCCCCCGACAGCGATAGCTGCAATGAAAACACCAGCCCCGCCCCGTCCTGCAGCCGCCGCAGCGTCCGCCCCTCCAGAAAATGCAAATTGGGCGCCGCAACCCGCAGCACCCCATCGTCCTGTCGCAAAACCAAAGTCGTCGGTGACCATCCCGCCAGAAACGGCACGGCCGCGATCATCGCTATCCGGACGGAAGTTCTCAAAATGTAGCCCCCGTCATGAACAGCGGTTCCACCCGTCCATCCCGCAACGGAAACGCGACGTAGAAGTAAAACCCATCCCGCGTCCTCAATCCCCCGCCAACCGAATTCCGCGCCACCGCCGTCCCGCCCTTATTCCAAATCGAACCCGAATCCACAAACGCCGACGCCTCCAACTTCCCCTTCAGCGAATGCCCATACTCCACGCTCGAAGCCGCCAACCGCCGTCCCCCCAAAGGGGCAATCTCAAACTTGTTCCACCCCCGCAAAAACAATTGATTCCCCGCCGCGAACCGCTCCGTAAACGGCGCATCCCCCCGCAATTGCCCACCCGTAAAATCCACCGTCAACCGCGACGCCCCGCGATGATACTCCGCCCCGCCCC
>CAMATG010000176.1 GCA_945860645.1 Candidatus Sulfopaludibacter sp. SbA3
ACTTCGTTATCCACACCACGTGGTACTTCAGGTCAAAAACCGCTTGGGCACTCCGTCGATACTCGGCCATATCTCCATTTTGCAGTACTGTGGCTAAAAGCAGCCCGCCTGAAAGGCGGGGGGATTACACCCGGCGCATTGAACTAAAACCGTGTCACACACAGTTTCTCCGGGAAGAGGCGGGTACCATAAACGCCCAACGGGCCCGGCCGTCGGAGGAGCGGCGCGAGCCCGTTGCGGGGGAAACTTGTACGAGAAAACTAGCGGGCAGCAAGCAAAGCACGCAGATGGCGCGCCCGTTCCGGCGAACGCAACTGCCGCAGAGCTTTGGCTTCGATTTGACGAATCCGCTCGCGCGTGACGTCAAACTCCTGCCCAATCTCTTCCAGCGTGTGCTCCCGGTCGCAGCCGATGCCGAAACGCATCCGGATCACCTTCTCCTCTTTCGGGGAGAGCGTTTTCAGAATGTTGGCAGTCTCGTCGCGAACGTTCGATTCGATGACGGCGTCGACCGGTGAACCCACCCAGCGATCCTCGATTAAATCGCCCAGCGCGGATTCCCCATCGCGGCCGACCGGGGTTTCCAGGGAAACCGGGTCGCGCGAGATGGTCTTCAGCTTCTGGACCTTCTCCACCGGAATATCCATCCGGCGGCTGATCTCTTCGTTGGTTGGCTGACGGCCGAGTTCCTTCTCCAATTCCCGCGTCGCGCGCAGGAACTTGTTCATGGACTCGTTCATGTGGACCGGAATACGGATGGTGCGGGACTGATCGGCAATGGCGCGCGTAATGGCCTGACGAATCCACCAGGTGGCGTAGGTCGAAAACTTGTAGCCGCGACGATATTCGAACTTGTCGGCCGCGCGCATCAACCCGATATTGCCTTCCTGGATCAGATCCAGCAGGTGCAAACCGCGGTTGACGTACTTCTTGGCGACCGAAACCACCAGGCGGAGATTCGCTTCCACCAGGTCCTTCTTCGCCTTCTCGGCTTCCACTTCGCCGTGCCGGATCACCGTGATCGTGTGCTTCAACTGCACCACCGACGCGCCGGCAAACTCCTGCTTCTTCTTCACATCGCGCTTCAGTTCGCGAATGCGCATGACATGCTGCGGGTCCTTGCGGGCTTCCAGCTTGTGCAATTCGCTGTCGAGATGGGTGATCTCCTCGACCGTGCGTTCAATCTCTTTGGCAAATTCGCGCCACCGGCTCGGCAAAAACGGCGTATTGCGAATGGCAACGCTCATCTCCACCTGTGAGCGGGCGGCTTTGTAGTAGATCTTCCGGTACGCCTTCTTGATGACCGGATTCTTCTCGCTCGCTTTGGGCGCCGGCGTCTCCACCAGCTTTTCCAACGCCGTCATCTGCTTTTTGTGCAACAGACCGAGGTTCAAAACCCGCTCAGTCAGTTCCTTGCGCATCTTGGCTTCGGCCGGGGTGCCTTCTTCCACATCGCCCAGATCCACCAGATTGTCGAGGTCGATTTCGGCCTTCTTCAGCAAGTCGGTGAATTCGATCACGCGGTTCTGCACCACCGCCGAACGGCTGATCGCCTTCAGCATGCGGAGCTTACCACGCTCCATCCGGCGCGCCAGATTGACTTCCCCTTCCCGCGTCAATAGCGGTACGGCGCCCATCTCGCGCAGGTAGACGCGGACAGGGTCGTCCGTATAGATGGACTCTTCCTGTTGTGCCGCCGCCTGAAAGTCTTCCCCGTCGTGCACTTCTTCCGGATGGAAGAAATTCGTTTCCTCGTCAAAGGGTAGACCTAGTGGCTCGGTTGAGTCGCCAAGGTACTGATCGTCAAAATGATCCATTCATCCCACTTCTCCGCCATCGGGACGGAACAAGCTCGCTGCGTTGTGGTCTTCGGGCGGTGGGGCTATTGCCCGGCAGGCACGCGAATCTCGACCCCTTATCACAAGGAGCGCCAAGACTGAGTATAGCATCCAACCGCTTGAAAGTTAAGAGCCAATTCGCTCCTATTCCTTCTGATGCTAAATGCGTGAAAAGGTTACGCAATATAGCTGTAACCTTTAAGTGGTGCTGTTACTTTTTCCGAAATACTACGAGAGTAGAGGGAATCCCTACCGCCCCTCCCCCATTCGCGTCCGCAATAACACCTGCAACTCGCTCAAAAACGCCTGCTCGTCCTGGAAATCCCGATACACACTCGCAAACCGCACGTAGGCGATCTTATCCAGCCCTCGCAACTCCTCCATCAAGATCTCTCCGACATCTGTAGTGGACAGCTCCCGCTCCGAGTTGTCCGCCAACCGCGCCTCTACCTTATCCACGATCGCCGCCAGCTTCGTAATCGAGATCGGCCGCTTCTCACACGCCTTCAACAGCCCGTTCAGGATCTTCTGCCGCTCGAATTTCTCCCGGCGCCCGTCCTTCTTCACCACCATATAAGGGATCTCGTCGATCTTCTCGTACGTCGTGAACCGCCGCTCGCACCCCAGGCACTGCCGGCGCCGCCGGATCGCGTCGCCTTCCTTGCTCTCCCGCGAGTCGATGACCTTATCTTCCTGATGCGCGCAAAATGGACATTTCATGGTTGCGGTTCCTGTTCCTGCAATTCGTGGCTAATCTGCCGCAAGTTCTTCCAACGTAGCCCTTCCGACGCCGCCAGCCCCACCCCGATCGGCAATATACTGACCCATGTTACCAGCCAGTTGGCCACCGCGATGCCGGTTGCCTCCGCTGCGCTGAGCCCGAAAAGCTGAGTGAGCACCACCGTGCCGGCGATCTGCACGCCGCCGCCGATGCCCGGAATCTGCACGATACTGCCGAACGCCACAAACCCCAGGTAGACCACGGTATCCAGGTTGCTCATGTGCGACGTGGCGGGGAAGGCCCGGAAGAAGCAGATCGTGCCGCCGGCGATGATCAGCCACTCAAGCGCCGTAATCCCAAGTAATGAAACAACATCGCCCGGTTTCCGGCAGCACGCCATACCGCTGGTGAATGAATGGACCAGGCCCTGAGTCCGCCCCAGCCACGGCTCCGGCAGGAAGGCCAAGGCCCCGGAAAGCCGCTCGGTCACTACTTCTTTCGACCGGCCCGCGAAGAACAAAATCACCAGACAGGCCCCGGCCATGACCGCCACCAGCCCTCCGCCGGCGTTCAAAACCCACGCAATACCGGCCGAAACGTTGCGTCCAGAGGGGGCAAACGCGTACAAACCGATACCAAATAGCGTCAAAACGGCGAGCAGATCGAACACGCGCTCCAGGAACCAGGTGGCCATCTGCGACGAAAACGGCACCCCCTCCCCTCGCGCGATCAGCCAGGGCCGCACCAGTTCGCCCGGCCGCCCCAGCAAAATCACCGACGTGAAGCCGATTGCCGTCGCCTTAAAGATTCGTAATGCCGAAGCCTGGGGCGCGATCGGACGGATCATCAGCTGCCAACGGATCACCCGGGCCAGGTAGGTACCCAGCACAAGGGACGCCGAAATGCTCATCCAGCCCCAGCGAATGCTCCGGTAGACAGCGCCGAACGCATTCCAATCAAAGGACTTAAGCCGTTGCCAGCTGGCCGCTACCAGAACGGCGACAATGAAAACGGCAATCCACGGCAACCAGCGCCGGTATCGCGAAACTAAATCAGAAGACAGGGTAAAACTCACGTGAGACCGAAAGAAAATGAGGAAGACCGTTGTAAACTACAAAAACGGTAGCCACGCCTAACAATTCGTGCGAACTTATTATGGCAGATCCTCGTAACTACTTTTGAACGCGCAATGAGCTCACGCGGGGAATGTGAGCAGGAAAGCGCGCCAGGAAGGAGACCGGGGACGATATGGCACTGGCTGTTGCAGTAGATACGCAGAAATTCGGGAGCACCTTAATCTCGGATTGGGGAATCCCCCAAACTGCCCGCCTCGGGAGCCGGAGCTTGGAACCATCTTTCGACCTCGACATACTACTGGTGGAGCGCTGCCTCGCCGGGGACGAGGGGGCGTGGGAAGACCTGGTCAAAACCCACACCAGACGCGTATATTCGATCTGCTATCGCTTCATAGGGAAGGACTCCGAAGCACAAGACCTCACGCAAGACGTCTTTCTTCGCCTCTTCCGAACACTCAAGTCGTTCCGCGCCGGAGAGGGCTCGTTCACCGTTTGGCTCTCCCGCATGACCCGGAACCTGCTGATCGATAACTACCGCCGTACCCGTCAGGAGCGCATCACTGACTCTATTGAAGAACAACTGCCCATGATGGAGGAGCGCTCGATCGGCGCCGGTAGCCGAGCCGATGGCCTGCTGGCCGGCCGGGAAGCCTCCGAACTGCTTCAAGGGGCGCTGCAGCGCCTGTCCCCCGAACTCCGGGAGACGGTGATTTTGCGCGACCTGGAGGAGATGGAATACAAAGAGATTGCTGAAACTTTAGGTGTGCCCGAAGGAACCGTCAAGTCGCGCCTCAACCGCGGCCGGGCCGAGTTGGCCCGTATCCTCCGAAAACACCAGGTGGCGGTATAAAGCCATGACTTGCAACTGCGCGGAATTCGAAATCCTACTCTGTGACGCTGTCGACGGGACTCTCCGCGGCGAGCAGAAGACGGCCTTTGACGTGCACCGCCAGTCCTGCGCCTCCTGCGACGAGATGGCCACCGATGTTCTGGGCGTCACCGCTTTCATTGAACGCGTGGCCGTTGTCGAGCCGCCCAAGGAACTCCTCACCAAGATCCTCTTCGAAACATCCGGCAAGGCCGCCAAGGCCAACTCCCCCGTTACAGCCGGCTGGTTCGGAGCGATTAAACAGTTTCTCGGCCCGATCCTGGCACCGCGCCTGGCGATGGGCATGGTGATGACGATCCTGTCGATCTCCATGCTGGCCCAGGTGTTTGGCCTCGAGGTCCGGCCGCTCAAGTCTTCCGATCTGGAGCCGACCCGGATCTGGGCCGGCGTCGAAGACGGAGCCCACCGCCAGTGGTCCCGGGTGGTGAAGTACTACGAGAACATCCGCGTTGTCTACGAGATTCAATCCCGGCTCAAGGAATGGGCCGACCAGGAAGAGCAGGACAGGCAGGGCCAGCAAAAAGATGCTGGGATCGCGCCGAAAACAACTACCGTACCGACACCGTCACCCGGCCGTTAGAGCCTGGAGCGGAGCCACTGATTTCGATTTTTTAGGGGAGTTCGTCATGGAACAATCTGGAAATGCCCAGGTAGCATATTGCCGCATCTGCGGAAAAGGCCTCACTGCTGAAGAACAGCATGCGGCGCTTGGCACTGTTTACTGTGCCGAACATGTACCCGCACCGCCACCGCCCAACGCGCCTCCTTCCCCCTGGACCGCGCCGCCCTCCGCGCCGCCGCCGGTGAACAGTCCGAACGCGCCGGGCGCGCCCTCGCCGGGCCTCGCGTTCATCCTCGGCCTCATCCCCGGCGTCGGCGCCATCTACAACGCCCAATACGCCAAGGGGCTGATTCACGTCGTTATCTTCGGCCTGCTGATCAGCATGGCCAACGCCGATTCGGTGGGCGACATGCAGCCGCTGTTCGGCATGCTGGCGCCCGCGTGGGTCTTTTATATGGCGTTTGAGGCGTACCACACCGCCAAGAACCGCGCCGAAGGGCGCGCGGTGGAAGAGTTTTCGAGCGTCCTCCCGGTTCGCACCGATGGCCCGCCCGTCGGCCCGGCGGTAATGATCGGTCTGGGCGTCATCTTCCTGCTGAACAACCTCGGCGTACTGCGCTTCTCCCAGATTTTCAAGTTCTGGCCCATCGCGCTCATTGGGATGGGAGTCTATCTGCTGCTCGAACGCACCCGCGGCGGCAGCGCACCGGAGGTGGGTCGTGAATAGTAACGCTTTGCTGCTGCGCGCCCTGGGCGGCCCGCTCACTCTCATCCTGGTCGGCCTATTGTTCGTGATCGATCACGCCGGCGTGATCAGCGTTTCGAAGACCTGGCCTGTCATCATCATCTTTCTCGGCTTGATCCGGCTCGCCGAACGAGCCTTCCCCGCCGAACCCCCACCGTTCAATCCCCAGGGAGGTGCCCGATGAGACGCGGTTCCATTATCGGCCCACTGATTCTAATCCTCATTGGCGCCATCTTCCTGTTGCGCAACTTCATCCCGGACTTCCGCGTGATGGATATTTTGGGCCTGTACTGGCCGTGGCTGCTCATCGGCTGGGGCACGTTGCGCACCATCGAGGTTCTGAACTGGCACCACAAAGGCCAGCTCACCCCGCGGGGCGGCATCCACGGCGGCGAATGGGCGCTGGTTGTGTTCATCTGCCTGCTTGGCAGCGGCATGTACGCGGCCCGGAACGCCAATCTGTTCCGCGCCGGCGGCATCAATCTGCCGAACTGGGACATTCTGGGCGAACGCTTCGACTACCCGATCAGCGGCACCCAGACCGCCGTCGGCAAGTCGCCCCGCATCGTCATCGACAACGCACGCGGCGACGCCCGCATCATCGGCGCCGAGACCGAAGAGATCCGCGTCACCGGCACGAAAACCATCCGGGCCCTAACCCGTGACGACGCCAATCGGGAAGACAAAAGCACCAACTTCGAAATCGTCCGCTCCGGCGACCAGATCATCATCCGTACCAACCTGGAACGAGCCTCCAACTCGCGCCAGGCGCGGACGGAACTGGAAATCACCGTCCCCAAAGGGGCCACGATCGAGAACCGCGGTAAGTTCGGCGACTTCGACATCGAAAACGTCACAGGCAACGTCGAAGTCTCCAGCGACAACGCCGGCGTCCGCATGAACAATATCGGTGGCGACATCCGCGTCGACCTCCGCAAGAGCGACGTCGTCCGCATCATCAACGCCAAAGGCAACGTCGACATCAAGGGCCGCGGCCAGGACATTGAACTGGAAAACATCACGGGCACCGCGGCCGTCATCGGCCAGTACAGCGGCGAAATGAAGTTCCGCAATCTAGCCAAGCCGTTCCGCTTCGAGAGCCAGAACACGATTATCCGCATGGAACGCATCGATGGCGAAGTGGAACTGATGCAGGGCCACCTGAACGCCCGCCGCATCGCCGGTCCCATCCAGATCACCAGCAAGTCCAAAGATGTCGAACTCTCCGACTTCTCCGGCAACCTGGAAATCGACGTGGACCGCGGCGACATTCAACTTCGCCCGGCCAAGGCCATCACCGGCAAGATCAACGCGCGCACTCGCTCCGGCAACGCTGAACTGGTGCTGCCCACCGGCGCAACACTGAACCTGAAAGCGGAAGTGAAGCGCGGCCAGATTGAGAACGATTTCGGTGGTCCCTTCAAGCTGACCGAAGATGGCCGCAACGCCACTCTGATCGGCTCCAATGGCGGCCCGGAAGTGAAGATTGAAGTCGACCGCGGCGAAATCCGGGTGCGGAAGTGGTCGAGCGACGACGCGATGGTGCCTCCGGCCGCGCCGCAACCACCGGCGACGCCGAAGACCCCTCTCGAAGAGGTCACCAAACAGTAACGGCCTTTCTCCTGCGAAAGAGGAGTCGTTGGGAAGCGCGCGGAACCTACCGCGCGCTTTTCTTTTCTACCAACAAAATCCGGATGTCCATGACGTTGGTGCGGGTCGGCCCGGTCTTCAACAGATCCCCGGACGCCTCCAGAAAGCGGTAGCTGTCGTTATTTTCCAGGTCCGTCCGCGCGCGCCGCCCTTTGGCCAGCGCCCGCGCCACGGTGCCCGCATCGGCCAGTCCGCCGGCGGCGTCCGTCGGCCCGTCGGTCCCATCGGTTCCCGCCGATAGGGCCACGATCCCCGGCACACCTTCCAACTCCATCCCGGCCACCAGCGCGAACTCCTGGTTCCGTCCGCCCATGCCCGTACCGCGCAAGGTTACTGTCGTCTCGCCACCGGAAAGTATACAGGCCGGGGCCGCCACCGGCCGGCCCGCGCGCTGCACCTCGCGCGCGATCTGCACGTGCATCCGCGCCACGTCGCGCGTCTCGCCCTCGATGGTGGTGGAAAGTACCAGCGGCTTATAGCCGAGCTCCTTCGCCTTTGCAACCGCCGCATCCACCGACAAAGCGTTGCTGCCGATGATGACATTCCGCACGCGGGCAAACAGCGGATCGCCGGGCTTCGGCGTCTCCACGCGCGGCACCGGCCGGGGCAGCGCCAGTTTGAACCGCGTCAGAATTTCATCCACGCTAGCCCAGGTGGTGGGGTCCGGCGCCGTGGGCCCGCTGCCGATGGTCGACAGGTCGTCGCCGATCACGTCGCTCAAAATCAACGTCAACACCTGCGCCGGCGCCGCCGCCCGCGCCAACTGCCCGCCCTTACTCCGCGACAGGTGCTTCCGCACGCAGTTCATCTCGTGAATGTTGGCCCCGGCCGCCAGCATCTGCCGCGTCAATCCCTGCTTTTCTTCCAGCGAAAAGCCCTCAATCGGCAGCGGCATCAGCGCCGACGCGCCGCCGCTGATCAGGCAGATGACCAGGTCGTCCGCCTCCGCCCGCGTGGCCAGCGCCAACACCTCGGCCGCCGCGTCCACGCCGCGCTGGTCCGGCACCGGATGGGCCGATTCGCGCAGTTGCACCCGCTTCAACGGCAGCGCGTGCCCGTCCTTCACAATCACGCAACTGGCCGTGATCCGCTTGCCCAGCAGCTTCTCCACCGCCTTCGCCATCGGCGCGCAGGCCTTCCCGGCGCCCACCACAAACACGTTCCGGATCTTGTCCAACCGGTATCGCCCGCCGCCCGCCGTCAGCACGCCGTCGGCCACACGCACGTGCCGCAGCAGTGCCTCCTCAGGATCGGCCGCCCGCAGCGCCGCCTTGCAGATCGTCAACGCGTCTTTCCGCAAACTCATCGCACCGCCTCCACAAGCGCCCGTACCAGCGCGTCAAGGTCATCGTCCAGCACCGGCACGCGCACGTCGGCCAGGGAATAATCGGCCACGCGCTTTTCGAACAACGCGCGGAACTGCGCCGGGTCCTTCGCCAGCGGCCGGTGCGCGAAGCCTTCCACGCGCCGCAGGGCCAACTCGAAGGGGCAATCCAGCCAAACGCTCGTCCCCGCGCCTTTCATCACATCCCGGTTCCGGACAAACGTGAATGCCCCGCCCCCCAGCGCCACGACGGCATTGCTCCCGGACACCCGCGCCTGCAACGCGGCATGTTCGGCATCGCGAAACGCCTGCTCCCCGTCGTTCGAAAAAATGTCGGCAATCGTCCGCCCGGTGGCGGCCTCAATGTCGTCGTCCAGATCGACAAACGTCCATCCCAGTGCCTCGGCCAGGCGCCGCCCCACGGTGGACTTTCCGCTCCCCATGAACCCAACCAGATAAATCGAATTACTCATCACCAGCCGACTCCATCATCGCAAGCAACTGCCCGTCCACCAAGCCCGGCGCCAGCCGCGAAGCCGCCACCAGCGCCCAGCCCAACGACGGCGTCAACACCGTCCGCGCGTCCTTCTCCATACCGTCGGCCACCGCCTGCGCCACCGCCTCGGCTGTCGATGCGAACCGCTTTCCGCTCACCAATTTCGCCGGCGGCCGCCCGCCCAGCACGGCGCCCTGAAACCCCGTCTTCACATACCCCGGGCACACCAGCATCGCGCCCACGCCCGTCCGCGCCAGCTCCATCCGCAGCCCGCGCGTATACGCTTCCAGCGCCGCCTTCGACGCCGAATACAACGTGAACCACGGCAACGGAACCTTGCTGGCAATCGACGCCACATTCACCACCAGCCCCTGCCCACGCGCCACCATGCCCGGCGCCAGGCGCTGCGTTAAATCCACGGCGCCGAAGAAGTTCACCTCAAACATCCGCCGGAGCTCTTCCATCGGGCACTGCCACGACGGCGCGTACACGCCCACGCCGGCGTTGTTGATCACAACATCAATCTGGCCCAACGCGTCCAACGCTTCGGCCACCGCCCGCTCCCGGTTCGCGGCCAGGCCAACATCGGCCGTAATC
>CAMATG010000177.1 GCA_945860645.1 Candidatus Sulfopaludibacter sp. SbA3
CGTTCGCTTAGCATCCCGACCCTTCCGCCGCACGCGCCGATGACCACATCGGCGGATGCCAGGGCTTGCCTTGCCTTACGTGCCGTGAGTGCGTGGATGCCAAAGATGTCGCCGAATGTTTTTGCCTTTTTCCGGTCTCTCGCCCATACCCCGGTGAATGTAACGCCAACAGGTTCGATTCCTGGTTTCTGCAAAGAAGCCGTTGTTGGCGCGGATCGAGTCCGGGACCGCAAGAGGTGCGTTGCGACTTCCTCGGCCATGATACCGGCACCGAGCAGGAGTACTTGGATTGGACGGTCTCTTCCCGTTTCCGGCGGCCTGAACCGTCGCAGGCAACGGAGTACCGCTGGTCCAGTTCCGCTACCTCCCGCCATCAAACCTGTCTCCCGGCGCACACGCTTTGCCGATCGAAGTGCCGCCGCGACGGCTTGCTCCAAAAGCGGTCCAAGCGTTCCCGCGATCCGGGCGATTCTCGCCGCCGTCGAAACCTGCGTTGAAATCTGGGTGTCGCCGGGTACCTGGGATCGTAAGGAGGCGGCCACGGAAAAGAGGTGGGAAACCGCCGCCTCGCCGCTCAGATGATAGCGAAGGCAGGTATTGTCCATCAATTTCGCTTCAGGTCTATACCTTCGGAGTGGTTCGAGGGGATAGGATCCGCCGATGCCATCGGTAACCAGATATACCTCCGTCCGATTGCACGTGCTGAGCAGCATGGCTTCTTGAACGTTGCCGGTGTGGTCACCCGATGCGAGCGGGGTGATCAACAGCGGCAGCAGCTCCAAGAGTTCGTCGTTGCTGAAGGACAGTTGCTCCCTGACCTCGATCGGCGCCCGAGAGTGGTCGATTCCATAGATTTGGATGGTCGGCATAGAGAGTCTTTCGCCTGGGGCTGGTTGGCAGCCCCAGGCTTTCGGTGTTTGCGTCCCCGTCAGATCCGGAAGCGGCCGACGAGCGATTGGAGTTCGTTCGCCATCCGGCTCAGTTCGATCGCGGCTTTCTGTGTGTCGCTGGCGCCGCTGGTCGTGCTTTCGGCCGCCGTTGCCACCCCCGTGATGTTGCGGGCAATTTCGCCTGTGCCTTTTGCCGCCTCATTTACGTTCCGGCCAATTTCGTTCGTCGTCGCGGTCTGCTCTTCGACGGCCGAGGCGATGGTATTGGAGATGTCGTTGATCTGATTGATGATCGCGCCGATTTCTCCGATGGCGCGGACTGCCGCTTTTGTGTCGCTCTGGATGGCCTCGATCTTCTGGCCGATCTCTTCGGTGGCTTTGGCCGTTTCTTTGGCCAACTCTTTCACTTCGTTGGCGACGACGGCAAACCCTTTTCCAGCCTCGCCGGCGCGGGCCGCCTCAATGGTGGCGTTCAAGGCCAGAAGATTTGTCTGCTGTGCGATCGAGGTGATGACCTTGATAACCTTTCCGATTTCCAGACTGGACTCTCCGAGCTTGGAGATGGTCTGGTTGGTGGTTTCGGCGACCGCGACCGCGGACTTGGCAACCCGGGCACTCTCGTTGGCGCTCTTTGAGATCTCCCGGATCGAGGTCAGCATCTCCTCGCTGCCGGTGGCAACGACCGAGACGTTTTTGGAAACTTCCTCGGAAGCAGCCGAGACCACATTGGCCTGGGAGGCGGTTTCCTCGGCGTTGCCGGCCAGTTGCTGGCTGATCGCCGTCAACTCCTCCGACGAACTTGCCAGTGCCTGGGCATTCCGCATTAACTCACCCATGTTGTCTCGCATAGCGCGGAGGAAGGTGCCGAGTCCTTCTCCCATTTGTCCAATTGCATCGCTGCCGCCGACCGTCACCTCCATGGTGAGATCACCTTGCGCGGCCCGTTGCACGACTTCGAGCATGCTCGCCACTTTTACCCGGAGTTCTTCCTGGGTGGAGCGCTCGCGTTCCAGCATTTCCTTCTCGCGGCGTTCGGCTTCCAGCTTCTTGGTGATTACTTCCCACGTGACCATCGTGCCGATGTAGGCACCCTGGGAATCGTTGATCGGGCTGACCAAAAGGTCGAGGAACTCTGGACCCACTTGGATTGTCGCGCGCCGCGGCAGGTTTTTCGCGTCACTCAGGATTGCCCGTTGATGGGCGGGTTTTTTGTGAAAGACATCGATATTCTGGCCGATCATCGCATCTACCTGTACCGGCAGATGCTGCTGCAGTTCGCGAAGTTGGCGAGTCGACGCAGGATTCATGTAACGAATCACCAGATCGCGATCGGCGTACATCACGTTGATCGGCGAGTTCTCCATCATCGATTGCATCCGCGCAGCTTCCGCTGCCAGGTGTTCCTGCTGGGTAATGACACTCCACGTCAGCATCGGACCGACGTACTGATGGTTCGCATCGTGGATGGGCGAAACCAGGAGGTCCAAGATCTCCGGACCAAGCTTAATCTTTGCCCGGTGCGGAAGATTGCGGGGGTCCATCAGCATTCGACGCTGATGGGCGGGATTTTTGTGGAAGATATCGATGGACTGGCCGACCAATAGGTCCGCCGCCATCGGGAGGTACTCTTGCAACTTCGTCAGCGTCTCGACCGAGACGGGATTGATGTAGGTGATGATCAGATCCCGGTTGGCCATGATCACGTTGATCGGGGCGTTCTCGAGCATGGCGAGCGCCAGTTTTTGTGACTGTGCGGCCTGCTTGTCTTTCGAGGAGCCGGCGGACGTGGATGCCGACTGCGAGGGTGGTGGCTCCAGCACGGCGGCGGAGGATCCGGGCGTGTTGCGAGACGCGCCGCGAGTGGAAACAGAGTTCTTCATACTTCTCTCCTGGTGGGTTCTTAAGTTGAGGCAGGGGGGGGCCCGGCCGGCTGTGAGGGGTTGTTTAGTGGGCGTGCTGTAACTGAAGGGTTCGTTCGGTGTCGAGCACCAGTAGTAGCCGCCCGTCCAATTTGTAGACGCCAGACACAAGTTGCTTTAAATTGCCGGCCATCGTTTCAGGCACGGGTTCATAAGAGCTGGCGGAGACGTGGATTACGTCTCCAATTTCGTCCACGAGAAGACTGACGGCTCCGTCTTCGGCGCGAACAATCATGTTCATCGGCTCCTGTTCGCTTGACCGTTTTGGCAAGGCAAGCCGTTCCCGCATGTCGATGGCGGCGACAATCTGGCCGCGCAGGTTGATCAGGCCACGGAGCACGCCGGGCGCGAGCGGCACGCGCGTCATCTCCTGGGCTCGCAAGACCTCCTGCACTTTCTGGACTTCGATGCCGAAAAAGAGGTCCTTCATGAAGAAAGTCGCGAATTGCCGGTTTAAGTCGACTGCGTTTTCGTGTGGGGCCATGACTAGTTCTCCTTCCTGCTGTGATACGGATCGCCATGGGCATTCCGGTTAAACGCGGCCACCGACACTTCCTCGGTATCAATGGCTTTGGCTAGCTTTTCAATGGAGCGAAGCATTCCTTCCCGGTCAAATCGGGAGAGCGCGGCGGAAAATCCGTCCGGAATCAGGCCGCTGCCGGTGTCGGCGTGCCGCATCGATTCCATTGCCAGGATCGGAATGCGAGATAATTCAGGTTGCCGCCTGGTTGCGTCGAGGATTTTGGCCGCGCCTTCGTTGGGCAGATCGAGCGCCGCGATCACCAAATCAAAACGATTGGCGGCAAGTTTAGCCAGCGCCTCATCGGCGTCGCGTGCCTCCGACACCGCGTAGCCTCCCATTTCAAGGGAACTGCGCAGCAGGCTGCGCGCGAAGGCCGCCTCTTCCGCGACGAGAATTCGCAGTAATCGCTCATCCTGTGCCTTTTCAAACCAACCGGTGTCGGCCGAGCGGATAACCGTTTGTAAGTCCAGTACATCGGTGACCTGGTTGCCGATGACGGCTGAACCCAGAATTCCCGATCGGTTACTGGCTCGCCGGATGACGATGTCATCCTCGACGATATCGACAATTTCGTCGACCATCATGCCGATGCGGTTTTCCCCGTCTGCGAACACGATCACTTGCACGGGCAAATCGTTGTTTTGTTGTGAATAGCCCCCGAGCTGATCGGCAAGGCCCACCAGCGGGAGAAGCTGGCCCCGATACTGCACCACCGGGCGTCCGGCGGCGTGTTCCAATCTGTCGCGCGGGATTTCCTCCAGCCGGGCCACCAGGGAGAGCGGCACAGCCAGGCGATCAAATTCGCCGGCGCGGAAAAGCAGCATGGAGTTCCGCGATTCCAAGAGTGTGTCGGGCGCGGCCTTGTCGTCGTTGCGTCCGGAGCCTCGTCCTTCCGCCAGAACCCCCGAACGCTGGGCAATGCCCATCACGTCGAGAATGAGCGCCACATGCCCATCACCCATGATTGTGGCTCCTGCGTAGCAATTGAGACCCTTCATCTGCTTGCCCAACGGCTTCACCACGATTTCCTGCGTGTCATTCACACGATCCACGACTAGCCCGAACTGCCTGTCTTCGGCCTGTAGGATCACGATGTTCAAGACGTCGGGCGCGACACCGCTTCCGTCGTCGAGGTGCAGTACCCTGTCCAGGAACGCGAGCGGCAGAAGATTGCCCCGGCGGCGGTAGAGCGGCGCCTCGCCGACCCATTCAATTTGCCGGCGGCTCTCCTCCCCTTCCAGCCGAACCAGTTCAAGCAGGCTCGTTTGCGGGATGACAAAGCGTTCCTGCTTCACACTCACGACCAGACCCGGAATAATCGCCAGTGTCAGCGGAATCTTGATCCGGATCGTCGTGCCCGCCCCTCGCCGGCTGACCAGATCCACCGTTCCGCCGATTTTCTCAATGTTCGTCTTGACAACATCCATGCCCACGCCGCGGCCGGAAATACTGGTTACTTCCTTTGCCGTCGAGAAGCCGGGCAGGAAGACGAGATTCGCTAACTCCCGTTCGCTCATTCGCTCGGCCTGGTCCTCGCGGATCAGTCCGAGTTGCAGCGCTTTTGCCCGCACCCGCTGGGTGTCGACACCGTTGCCGTCGTCGGCGATCTCAATGTTGACGTTGCCGCCTTCGTGAAACGCCCGGAGCATCAGCCGGCCCGCCGGCGCTTTTCCGGCCTGGATCCGGGCTTCGGACCCTTCAATCCCATGGTCACAGGCGTTGCGGACGATATGGGTGAGCGGGTCCTTGATGGCTTCGATAATCGTTTTGTCGAGTTCGGTTTCGGCCCCATCCATTTCCAGATTGATGTGTTTCCCGCAGACCGCGGACAGATCGCGAACCACGCGCGGCAGCTTGTTCCAGACGACCCCAATCGGCTGCATGCGTGTCTTCATCACGCCTTCCTGTAACTCCGAGGTGATCAAGTTCAAACGCTGGCTGGTGGCGTTCAAAGACGCGTCCTCAAGCCGCGAGGTGAACTGCAGGACCTGGTTCCGAGCGAGAACCAACTCCCCGACGAGATTCATCAGCTTGTCGAGCAACCCGACATCCACTCGGATCGTCGAATCGGTGACGGAAGACCCCTTCGCGGCCGTTGCCTCAGGTTCAAGCCCTTTTGCCGCCGCTTGTTTTTCGCTAACCGCCTCCGGCTCCGGGGCCGAAACGGCCACGACGGGAGCTTCCTCCACGCCGCCGATGATCGCCGCATCCTCCAGCCGATGCACCAGGTCCGCGTACTGCAGTCCACTTTCCTTCTGTGTGCTTTCAATCGCACCCAACTCGGCCTTGACCGCGTCCACGGATTCAAGCACCAGCGACACCAATGCCGGAGTCAAATCCCGCTCCCCTGTTCGGATCTGGCCTAAAATGGTCTCCGCATGATGGGTAATCCCTTCAATGGTGGAGAACCCAAGAAACCCGCACGTGCCCTTCAGCGTGTGGATGATACGGAAAATGCTGGCCAGCAACGTTGCGTCTTTTGGCCTTTGTTCCAATTGGACCATCTCCTGGTCCAACCGCCCGAGGTTCTCGGTGCTCTCGATCAGAAATTCGTTAGTTAGATCGTTGTCTTCCACTTGAGTGCTCCACCTACATTCACTCTTTCGACTGTTCCCGCCACGCGCGATAGGGAAAACAGGGGTAGCCGGTACCCCCTTGAGGGGAGGATTGTCCCTAGTTGGCGCCCAGCGGCCCCGCTTCGGGGCGGATTGATCCGGGGTGAATGGCTCCCCATACTGGATCTGTATGCCCAAGGAAAAGCGCCACGCCTCCCGTTTGAACGTTCTCAAGCAAGTGCAGGTAAGCTACGTCGATGAAGAAGGACGCGACCGTTTCGAAATCGTCCAAATCCATGACGTTAGCCCAACCGGTTGCCGGCTTCTGCTTCACTTTCGCTGCCGCCCGCGGACGCTGATCTCTCTCCGGCTATCCCCGGTCCACTCCGGCAGCGCCACGATCCGCTACCAAAACCCTACCCCCCGCGGCTACGCCACAGGCATCGAGTTTCTCGGCGGCCTCCGCCTCCCCCTCCCGGAACCAAGCTAAAAACAATTTCTATTGAAAATGTTTGAGAACCTTTGTACCATCGAGCAAATGCCTACTGAGTGCTCCGGGCTGCAATCGTACGGATTCCTTTTGCAGTGGCGCACCGCTTAACTACTCCGGCCGGCGCCTTACCATAGGCAACGGGTGATGGAGAGAGATCTGGACGCCGCATCCGTTCCCGCCCGGCGTGCGACGTCCAGAACTGATTTACCGCTTCACGGCGAGCAATGAATTCCGCGGATCGAGCAACACCCGCAGCGGTGCCGCAGGAACTGTCCATTCCGCCGATGTCCGCTCTCCGTCCGTCCGGATCCACCGCACTTCCGTCTTCCCGCGTCCGAAGTCCAACTCCACAGGCACGTCGATCGAGAAATCCTCTCCCACCCCGCTCTGCTCCAACTCCACTGTGACCACCGCGCCAGTCCCCGCCCGCCGCTGCTTCGTCTGTAGTTTCAACGTTGGAATCCCGGTCGACTCCGCATACGCCCCGAACAACTGCTCCAACGTTTTGTCCGGCCCGCCCTTCGGCAGGTGCTTCGCCGCCAGTTGTCTCAGGTCCGACGTCGTCACGCGGCCTCGCAGAAACTGCGCGTGCAGATCCTTCAGGAAGGCAAAGAACGCGGCATCGCCCAAACGTCGCCGCAACATGTGAATAATCCAGGTGCCCTTTTCGTAAAGAATGGCCCGGTAGGCCTCCGGCGTCTCGGACGTCTCCAGCCGCGCCCCCATCAGAATCGGTCCCGCCGCGTCGATCGGTTTCCCGTTGACACCCTTGTCGAGCAGGTGATCCCGGTATCGCTCCAATATCTCCTCTACCGCGCGCGCACCCCGCTTCCGTTCCAGCAGCAGCAGCGCCGAGTAGTTGGCCAGCGCCTCCATCATCCACTCGTCCCGGTAACCGGCGGTGGTGACGGTGTTGCCCCACCACTGATGCGCCACTTCATGCGCCACCAGAATGTCGGAGAAAAACACCTGCTGCATGCCCTGATTGGCAAACTGCGGCCGGTCGCGGGGCGGCAGGTAGGCAAGCGTCGATAGATAGATCAGCCCGGGAAACCCCTGCCCGAATCCGCCTGGAATCGGCGAGACGGCCAGCGTTTTCAATGGAGGGGCGCCGAAACGCGAAGCCAGGAATTCGAACGCCTCGGCCACCTCGGTGGCAAGCTCGGTGATCTGGCCGGCCGGGTCGATGGGCACGGGTGTAATCACCATCGGCGGCTGCATGCTCGGCAGTCGGTTGGGGCGCCCAGGCGGCGCGGCAGGCGGCATCAGCGTGTCCCGGCGCGAAGCCGCCAGTCCCGTCTCGGCCATTTTGTTCGCGTACACTTCGACCGTCAATCCACCCCGCGTCGCCTTCGACCGCTTGTACTCGCCCAGATTGAACCCGGCGATCCGTAGCGGCACCATGCTCCGCCGCCGCGTGACATGGATCTCGCCTTCGTCCCGTTCCTCCACCAGTTCTCCGGTCGCCACCAGTTCCAGCGGCCGCGGGCATTTGAACGTCAGGTCGTACGTTGCGAATTGCAGCCCATGGTGCGGGTACCAGGTGCCACGCGCGCTGACGAAGTAGACGCCATTCCCCGCCGGCAGGATCACCTCGCCGTCCTGCTCAAAAACCACCGTGTGCTCCCCGGGCGCGATTGCCTCGGCCATCGCCACCAGGAACACCTCGTTCTCGCTCCCGCGCAGCAGCGTCGACCGCAGGCTCTCCCTTTGCACCACCTGCGCCTCCGCCCCGTCCACCTTAACCGAGCGCACCCGCATGCGCCGCGAGATGTCGAACGCCAGCGTATTTCGATCCCGCCGCAGCCCATCCTGCTCCGGCACGCGGATGCGCAGCGTCACCGTGGCCGTCAGCCGGAGCTCAACTCCCAATGCGGCGGCGATCTGCACATGTTCAATCGCGAACTCCCGCAAGGGCGGACCGGCCGCCGGATCCTTACGCACGCGACGGGAGGGAAAGCTGGTCCAGATGTTGTAGTAGGAGCGGTTCTCACGGCTCTGCAGTTGCGCCAGCACCACTTGATCCATCGCTTGCGGGTCGTAGATCACGTCGAAATTGCCGTGCGCCGCCCCAGCCAGCGCGGCGAAAAACAGCCCCGACCGCGGCGCCGCTTTCCCCGCGACGTCTTGAATAATCCGCGTCTCAAAACTCGTCGTCAGATTGCGCAGCGTCGGTGAATACTGATCGGCCAATAGCGCGCCCATCTCCGGCGCCGCCTTCGCCGCCGTGTCTTTCACGTGCGCCGCGATCTCCGCCGCCGTGCCGTCCGTGAAAATCATCACCGCGGAACGGAAATGCTCGTTCAGGTTCGGCGACTCGGTAAACCGCGCCAGCGATTGCCTCTCGCCCGCCGTCGGCGGCAGCACGATCACTTCCCCATCGCCGCCCTCCACCTCCGCCCAGAACAACGCGGCCACAGGCGCCCCCGCCAGCGGTCGCGAGAACATGACAAATCCGTCGGTCAAGTACAGCTTGACGTCTTCGCGCACCAACGCCAAGTCCCGCACACGCCAGCACTGGGCGGCGTCGAAGGTAAGTTCCTTCAGCGCCGCGGCCACCGCGACGGCGGGAAATGGGGGCGTAGCCGGCTGCGCCGCGGCCGTAGCCGCCAGCGGCAGGCTAAATAAACATCTCCTCGTCAGTAGTGACTTGTGCGACATTCGCCGGAGCGCCCTTCAATAAATGGCCAACCGCCGCCTTCACCCCGGCGGCCACGCCGGTGATCTCGCGGATCGGCCGCAGAATGGTGCCGTGCACCGTATTTACCGTATCGTTCACTCGCGTCAACGTGTTTTCCAGCACCGTCTCGGCCCGGTCCATCTGCACCTTCGCCCGCATCGACGCATCGGCCACCAGATCGTCCACACGCGCCATCTGCGTCTGCGTAATCTGCAGAATCTCATTGGCCCGCACGGTGATCTCGGTAATCTGCGCCTTGCTTTCCGTCAGCGTGGTTTCCGCGGTCTGAATCAGTTTCTCCGCCTTGGGAAGGAAGGCGTCGACGCGCTCCTTCATCTCCTTCGTTGTTTGCGCCAGCCGCATCATCGCCAGCGCCTGCGCGGCGAACGATATCGCCGTGATCGCAACAAATATTGTTAGGAGAATAAGAGTGGTGTCTGCGTTCATCCGTTCAACCTTCCCGCGGAGCGGTATTTACCTTAAGCGCCGGCTTCGTCGGCGGCGTCGGTCGTGATCGATTCTTTGTACGCC
Organism: Candidatus Sulfopaludibacter sp. SbA3; assembly: GCA_945860645.1. Lineage (GTDB taxonomy): Bacteria > Acidobacteriota > Terriglobia > Bryobacterales > Bryobacteraceae. Next base: position 9,592 of record CAMATG010000177.1, read on the forward strand.
TGGCGTCCGGCGTCCACTGCCGCGGCCAGCTGTTCTTTCTGCCGCTGCAGCGCCAACTTGCTCTTATCGGCCAATTCCACCGCGGAATCTTTCAATTCCACCGATTTCTGCTTCAAAAAGTCCTTGCTCTCATCCGCCTTGGAGCGCAGCAACTGGCGCGTCTCCTCGCCCGACTTCGGCGCGAACAAAATACCCACGGCCACGCCAATGCCCAGTCCCAGGCAAAAATAGGAGATCCGCTTG
>CAMATG010000178.1 GCA_945860645.1 Candidatus Sulfopaludibacter sp. SbA3
GCACAGGGTTCCCTGTTTCTCCTCAAACACCTTGGTTCTGGGTTCTGCCTTCGCGCCCAGTTGTGGGTCAACGCGCCAGGCGGCTCGTTCTTCCTTCTGGGTTCTCCTTGGATTCGGCAACCAGGCGCCTTGGCCGAGTGGAACTTGGCGCTGGCCGACTTCGCCATCCACGACAGCACGCCCGAACTGGTTCAATCCTCGGTCTCCCATCAACTCGCCCTCGACGACCTGCGCCGGCTCACCGCGAAGTTACAAACCCAACGGAGGGAACTCCGCCAGGCGCTGGAATCCATCCGCGAGGGCGACAACGAACGACAGTTGCTCGCGCGTATCGTCTCCCGCTCCGCCGATGCGGTCGCCGTCACCGATCCCTCCGGGAAGACCGAGTGGGTCAACGCGAGTTTCACCCGGCTCACCGGATATTCGATCGACGAGATGCGCGGCATCGATCCGGTCCTGGCGCTGCGCGGCTCCAAAACCGATGCGGGCAAGCTGGCCGACCTGAGCGCCGCGCTCCGCGCTGGCCGCCCCTTCCAATGCCTGCTCGGCAGTTACCGCAAGGACGGACAGTTCTTCTGGAATGACCTCGATCTTCAGCCGGTCTCGGCCGACGACGGCGCAATCTCTAACTGCGTTTACGTCCTCTCCGACGTCACGGGCACCCGTTTGGCGGCAACGCAGAACGATCTTGCTTCGCGGATCTCCTGCATTCTGGCCGAATCCATCGATAGCCGACAGGCAGAACTGAACATCCTTCGGACAATCTGCGAGGCCGTTGGCGCCTGCTACGGGGGGCTCTGGTGGATCGACGCGCAGCGGAGGTCGCTGGAACTCTCGCAGTTCTGCGCCGCCCCCGAAATAGAGAACTCGGCATTTCTGACCACCTCTCAGGCCTCCGCATTCGGGCAGGGACAGGGACTTCCCGGGCGGGTGTGGCTCCAGAACACCGCCGTCTCCATTCCTGATATCGAGCATTCTTTCGAGTGGACCCGGAAGGCCTTGGCCATTGCAGCCGGCCTCCGGGCTGGCGTCGCCTTTCCGATCCGGATCTCCGGCGCGACATACGGCGTCATAGAGATCTTCTCTTTGCATGTGGAAGACCTCGGACCCGTCCTGCTGCCGCTGGCCGAATCCCTCGGCGTCCAGATCGGGCAATTCATCGAGCGGCGGAACGCCGAATCTCAACGCGACCGCTTCCTTTCACTCCTGCAATCGGCGCTCGATTCGACGCCGGACGGCGTCGTCATCACGGACCTCGACGGTGCAGCCGTCCAAAGTAACGCCAGTTGGCTAGGGATTCTCGGGGATGGCGATCCTGGAGATAGCACCCGGTGGTGGCAGGGATTTGTGGGGAACTTTCGCGAGGCCGAAGCCGGATTTGCCGATTGGACCCGCTTGCGGAGTCTGACGGAACAGCTCCAATCCGCCTGCTTTGAAATGACGGACGGCCGGATCTTTGAAACCACCACCACCCCGCACCGCCACGACGGCCGGATGGTTGGCCAGGTCTGGGTGTTTCGCGATGTCACCACCGTGATGGCCCAACAGCGCGAACGCGAACGCCTGGTGGCGACGCTCAACTCCACCCTTGAATCGACCACGGATGGCATTCTTGTTACAGGCCTTGACACCGAGCGAATCATGTTCAACCAGCGGTTCCTCGACATGTGGCACATCCCTCGCGAAGTCGCGGAAAGCAACCTGACCGTAAGCATCGTTCCCTTACTCTTCCCACAACTGAAGGATCCGGACACCTTCTTAAAGTGCATTGAGTCACTCTTCCAGAATTCCGGTGCCAGTGCTACAGAATCTTTTGAGTTTACCGACGGAAGGGTGTTCGAGCTCTTCAGCCAGCCTCAACGTGTCGCCGATCGGATCATAGGGCGCGTCTGGTGCTACCGGGATGTCACGTTTGAATGGACCGCCCATCGCGCTCTTGCCGAAAGTGAGCAGCGTTATCGCTCGGTTGCCGAAACCGCCCCCGACGCTATTTTCACGTTTGATACCAGCGGTTCCGTGCAGTTCGCCAACCGGAACGCAATCGATCTGTTTGGCGGATCCGCGCGGACCCTCAACGGGTCGTCTGTCGCTTCGTTCTTCCCGGTAGCCAATCGGGAATCTTACACCCGTCTCTTCCGCCAGCTCGTCGCCACCGACTTCAACGCGCCTCGGCGAACCATCGAGGTTTCACTTTTGGACGCGTCCGGACGAATCTTCCCGGCTGAGGTGACCATCGGCCAGTCCCGTCGCGGGGAGGCGGTGCAGTTCATCGCGTTCAGCAGGGACATCTCCCAGCGAAAAGAAGCCGAGGAACAGATTCGCCGGTCGGCGAGATCCGCCGACTTGGCCAACCGCGCCAAGTCGGCCTTCCTGGCCAACATCAGCCACGAAATTCGTACCCCCCTCAACTCGATTGTCGGCCTCACCGAGCTGCTCCGCGGCTCCCGGCTCCCTGGCGAGGTCCAGGAAGCCGTCGACTCCATCTGGATCAGCGCGGAATCCCTGCTGGCCCTCATTAACGACCTCATCGACATCTCCAAGATCGAAGCCGGCCAGGTGGATGTCGAGTCCCAGGACTTCGACGCCGCCGAGGTCGCCGAACGCGCCATCGATGTCCTCCGCATCCGGGCCGCCGCCAAATCCCTGGATCTCTATCTCATCATCGAGCCGTCCGCACCGCCGCCCCTGCGGGGCGACGCGAACCGGATCCGCCAAGTTCTCGTCAACCTTCTCAGCAACGCCGTCAAGTTTACGGAAGGCGGTTCCATTACGCTCTCCCTTCACTGGGAACCGGACGGTGCCAACATCCGCCTCTCTTACTCCATTACCGATACGGGTATTGGAATCGCCCCAGCCGATCAGCAACGGATCTTCGAAAGCTTCTATCGAGCCCAATCAAAGTTGACGGTCGAAAGCGGCGGAGCCGGCCTCGGCCTGGGGATTTCCCGCGCCATCGCCACGCGACTCGGAGGGTCCATCACCGTGGAGTCTGCCCCCGGCAAAGGCTCCTGTTTTCACTTCACCGTTCCGGCAACGGTGCGGGCATGGGACCATACTCTCCCGGCGGCTCAGGCCACCGCCGTTCTCGTCGCCACCCTGCCCGAAAGAATGTCCCCTGTCCTGGCCGTGGTCCGCTCCACCGGCTTCCTGCCTTGTGCCTGCCCGAGTCCAGACTGCTGGCCCGCGGACGCCGCCCGCTTCCAATGGGTCATCGTCGATGAGGAGTGGTCCGATCTACATGGCTTCATCCAACTTCCCCACCCCGGTCTTCTCTGGCTTCGAATGACGGGACGGGCGGCCGACCTCCGCCATAGCCGCGTCGTACTTTCCCCGCTCACACCGGCTCGCCTGCGCCGGGCGCTTCTCACTACCGGCCAACACTCCGCCGCGCCAACCGCACCCGGACTGCCGGATCTGTCCGGGCACATTCTCCTCGTCGAGGATAATCCGGCCGGACAACACTACCTCAAAAAACTTCTCACCAGCAACGGCCTGCAGGTCGAGGTCGCCGCCAGCGCGACGGAGGCCTATCACTTCTTGCGCTCCTCCGCGTTCCATCTCGTCCTCATGGATTTGCAGCTTCCCGATGGCTCCGGCCTCGATGTCCTGCGCGAGCTTCGGACGTGGGAGAAAACGGAAGGCCGCGCCAGAACTCCCGTGATCGTTGTGAGCGCCCACGCGCTCTCGGAGTTTCAGGCGGCGGCGCTCGCTGCCGGCGCCGACGACTATATCTTTAAACCGGTACGGCCCGGGGTGCTCCTGGAAAGCGTGCGCCGGTGGCTCCTGAATTCCCTCCGGACCGTGGTGATCGCACAATCCACTGATTTGTTGGCCGGCGTCTTGCAATGGAAACCGGATGCGGCCGGCGTCTCGATTCCGCCGGATGGCGCTGTGCTTCTCCCCGCCGACGGCGGCCCGTTCGATGTGGCCGTACTCATCGCCCGTTCACCGACCCCACGCTTTCTGCAGTCCGCCCTCGCCGCCTTGGCCCCGTTTCCCGGCGCCACGCGCATTCTTCTCGGCGAGGACTGGCCGGTAGAACTCATCGGGTTGGCCGGTGGCGGCTCCGTATTTCCCGTTCCCGCCTCCGCGGCGGAATTCGACCGGCTCATGGGCCGTTCGTTTGCATCGCGGAACATTGTTTCCAACTCGACGCCTACTCCAAATTTAACCGTCGAGATCGCCGCGCTCGCCCGCGACTACCTCACCGGCGTTCGGGCTTCGCTCTCCTCCCTGCGCCGGGATCTCGAAGAGGGCCGTCCACCCGAAATCGCCGATTTCGCGCATCGCTTGAAGGGAACGGGTGCCGCGTATGGCTTCCCGGTGCTCACTACCCTCGCCACAAAACTGGAAACAGCGGCCGTGTCCGGCGATCGCGCGGAGGTTGCCGCGTGCCTCAGCGAGTTGGAAAACGAGCTCTTAACAAGTGCTCGGCGGACGGAAGCCACTCGGTAGAGTGCCGTACGCCCGCTCCGTTTCCAACGCGGTTTGCGCGGCTCTCGCCAGCGAGTCGGCCCACGCCGCCGCGGTCCCGGCCGTCGCCAGGCGTTCCAGCTCTTTCATCGCGGCGCGTAAGGCCGCTGCGCCCATCACCGCGCACGCACCCGCCAGCGCATGGGCATGCTCCCGGCTCTCCGGAACGCACGACGGTCCTCCGTCTATCCACGTTGACACTTGTCCCAGCGTGCCCCTCACCCGAGCCGCCGGGCTCATCCCCGCGCCCCGCAACAGCGTCTCGTATTCCGCAAACACCTCGTAATCGACGAGTGGAGTATCCTGCGCCTCCACCCCCCGCCCGTCCGGGTTCTTCCCGGCCAATACGTCCGCCAACTCGTCCGGGCTGAACGACTTGGACAAAATCCCGGAAAACCCGGCTCGCTGCGCGCGATCCATTTCGACTCCGTCCGTATGTGCCGTGATCGCATAGACGGGCAACTCCTGGAGTCCAGGGTTGGCCCGGATCCGCCGCAACGTCTCGATCCCGCCCAATACTGGCATCTCAATGTCCAACAGGACCACGTCGAAGGCAAATGATTCCAGCATGTCGAGCACCTGCGCCCCGCTCTCAACGCTCAACGGGCTGTGCTGGAGGGCGCGCACCGCCAGCTCCATGTACAGCCGTGACGCGGAATCGTCGTCAGCGATCAATATTTCCATAGGTGCCGTACTGTTTATCAACATACACCGCTGCTTCGTTTCGCCGCATTGGCAGATACCTCAATGGAGGCGGCCAACTGATCACACACTACTTCTGTTATCGTACCGTAGAACGGGCATGGAAACCGGAAAACGGGAGACCTGGCAGTCTTGGTGCGTCCATCCCTCGTTTTTTTCGTGGTGAAAGCTGGGCTGAAGTTTCGTTCAAAGTCGGGACTATGGCAGTGACTCCTCACTGGGTAGTGGCGAATCCCGTCGCACCGTTACAGCGCTTGAAACGTTTTTTTCGGCCGGGCTGCTGCCGCTCACCCGTGGATTCCGCCGCTCCGCTGGTTCCCGCCCACCGTCCTAGTCGGCGTGGGGAACAACAGCGGTGGCCCGCGCGCCGCACGCCGTCCCGAACACGAGTCTCCGCTTCGCCGGCGGACTCGGCACGGGTGATTCAGCCGCGAATACCCCATCGGGATAGGGGGAGACTTCACAACCTCTCCCCTCCCACACCACCGGACATGCGGGTCCGCATCCGGCGGTTCGGCGGGTTAAGCAATCAGTGAACAATGAATCTCGGAATCCCGAGCGCATCCAAGTAAGCATTCGGCAGTGCGAGGATGAGTGCGGGGTTGTGGGTGAGCCTCCATGGGCCGTGAGCGCTACCAGCCGTTTGTGCGGCCAGGTCTTTGCCCACTCCCCGTTTGCGAAGTTCCGCGAACCGGACCGTTCCTCTCTTCCACTGCATCCAGATCACAGATCGAAGCCTGCATCTAGTCCACTGATCGAGGCTTTCCAACACCCGCGTGGGTTCACACTTTCCGAAATAGCCGATCCAACCCCGTAGATATTGGGGCAGTTCTCCGGCCATCCGTTCGATGCGCACACCTCGCGTCCGGCTCGTCAGCGCCCGGATTCGCTCCTTGCATCGGGCTACCGCTTTAGACGCAATCCTGCGCTTCGGCGTCTTCCCATTCGTGAAGCTAAACCCCAGAAACTTCCGCTCCCATGGCCGCGCCACCGCACTCTTCTGCTGGTTTACCGTGAGTTTGAGCCTCTCGGCGAGAAACCGCGTGATGTTTTCCATCACTCGCTCCATGCTTCTTTCAGACCCCGCCTCGCGACGACGCCCTTGCGCTTCGCTATCACTTCACCTTCATCAGGTTGTGAAAAGGACTTTCACCTTCAAGCTGTCGATCATGCTCGGCACACCAAAAAAAAGGCCACTCGAGAGAGTGGCCTATAAAGTTTTGACAGAGGAGAGGAACATGCATTTTTCGTGCTTCCGCACCCAGCCTCAATGTCGTTAGGAGCCGATGAAAACGTAATGAAGTCGCTTCGAAAAATACATTCCTCATTCAGGATAAAGAACCGTGGCGAAACTTACACTCCGCAATACTACGGAATAGCTGGTGGATAACGGACGCATTGGAGGCGTGTAAACTCCTGATCCCATCCGGGTCGCCTTACGTGACAGTACGAAATAAACCCGGAGACGCTCCGCATCGTAACCCGCGAAGCGAGGGCATGCCGCGTTTTGCTTCCGAGGCATCCCGACGCCATCAGCCCCAAAATGTCCTGCCCGGCTGCGAAAGCCGCATCGCTGACCCAGCTCCACGCTGTGGAAAACGCGAAACATCGCAGGCAGGCGGCTGCGGATCGGCCCGCTAAGAATGCGGCTCTGCTGGCGGAATGAGTCGGAAAGCGCCCCGTAAACAGAAAGAGGGGAGGCCGAAGCCGCTTCCCACCACCCTTGAGCTACGCCTGCGAAGGCGATCGCTTTAGTGAGCCAGAACGTCGCTGTGGAACAGCGTACGGGAGCGGAGCGCACCGTCGACGACGATAGGCCCGGTAAGCTTCCGAAACGCGGTTCGCGCCGACGTCGCTGGTTAAGGCGAAGCCGTGCGCGTACTGGAACTGGCCCCGTGCGATCATGTAAGCCTGGAAGGCCGACGTCGCCGCGATCCCATTGTTACCACTCGTCGACAGTACGGTCGTCAGTTGCTTGCCCGCACGGACGACAGCCGGGGTCCGCGCCGCCGGAGCAGCGGCGCCACCGGTCGTTTCACTGTAGTAGGTCAGCTTGGAAGGACCGTTCTGCGGAGCCGTACCAATCCGATCGACCTAGATATTGCTGATCACGATATCAGGGTCAAACCAGGCCTGGTTCGTCAGTAACACGAATAGAAGGTTCGTGGTGCAGGGGTTGATCGTGAAGATGCCGCGGTCCGAGCTGGAGCCAGCAGAGCGCGCCAGCGCAGCCGAAGCCGGCGTCACGTTGCTCCGTTGCGCGAAGCTGCCGGCTACCGTTGCCGAACCCAGACCGGGCAGGTTGTTGCCGGTGTTGGAGAGGGAGGAAACGCCGATTTGATAACTGAGCGGGGCTATGAGGAACTGAAGCAGGAGCTGGGCTTGGGGCACTGCGTTGTCCGAGGTTGGCGCGGGTTCCATCATCGCGCCACACTCTGCATTGCCGCATACGGCTTTCTGATCGCGGTACGGTGCCGTTTTTCATCTCGGCCCGCGCTGGATAGCTCCAACTTGCCTTACCCGAAGTTCTGCCCGACTGGAAGCAGAGCGGCGCGGGCGCAACGTCATAACCCGCATTCGATTGCGACCCTTCGAATCCTGGTCGCTAGAGTCCTGGCTGGTCGGCTTCTGTGTTGCCCTCTATGTTCCAGGCTGCGGTCATACCACAGTAATAGCAGGAGGCAGTGGACATTCTAACGCCGACGAGTTGTTGCCGACCCGCGGAGTAGATTTACGTCCGCAAGTGGCCGGAGGCGGACTACGAGAACTTCGAAGTGGTGCGCAAGTTGAAGCCCTGAGGCGTGGTGTGCTGGGAGAGCCGGCGCTTTTACTTGAACCATAAACCGGAAGGCAGCTGGACCAGACTCGAGGAGATCGGCGAGAAGTTATTGCCTGGGTCCAAGTGACTGCACCGTGGCGATGCTCGATGCCCGGTTACGCCGGTTCCGCGAGGTACCCCCATAAGTGCGCGACGTAGAGGGGAACCCTCCCCTCTACGTCTTTCTTCGGCCGAAACTCTGCCAAGCTAAGTGTTGTTCATGTGACCAGATACACTCGTTACGAGCGTGCCCGGGCGGAAACTGCCAGACCATACTGTAGAATCAACGGGCGAGGAGTTGCCTCTGCTCGCCTGTTTTTAAAGATTACACTCAGTTCAGCTTCTTGATGGTCAGTCTGGCCCCCGGGCTAGGGGCCACCGTTAAGGTCGCTGCGACCGAGCTGTTATTGCGCAAGGTTATCACGTCACCTGCCGCAAGCGACAAGACCACCGAACCGCCGATACTTTGATTGCCGGTTGACGCTAATGTTTGGGTAGAAGAGTCGACGGAGGCATTGACAGTCAGAGCAAACTGGCTGCCAAAGCCTGCAGTAATGTTAACCGTGTAGTCGATCTCATAAACACCCGCCGTAGCCACAAAAAACACCGCACTGCCGGGACTATGTGCGACGCCAGACAACGGCCCATTGTTACTGAAAAGCACATCAGTGTTTCCGAGTACGGTCGCGTCTGGCCCCGAGGCCAGCTTGTAAAAATGTCCATACGCGGTGAGACTCGTCCCGGCTGCGCCTGCTGGACCAGAAGGCCCTGCAGGGCCCACGGGCCCCGCCGGACCAATTGGGCCCATCGGACCGGGCGCACCAGTAGCACCGATCGGCCCCACCGGACCAATCTGGCCCATCGGACCGGTAGCACCGACCGGCCCTTGTTCCCCTCTTGGCCCTTCAGCCCCGCCCGGTCCGCGTGGTCCCGTCGGACCCTGAGGGCCCGCCGGTCCTTGGGGACCGATTAGGCCTGCCAGCGCATCGCTATCTCGAGGTACCACGATCACCGGAAAAACCTTCCATTCCTGTCCATATCGGCCATCCGCGGAAGTCTTCAAAGCAAAGACAGATGTGCCAGCGGAAGCTGGACTATCCACCTTACCTGTCAACTGAATGCTGTCAATCGCTGTCCAGACGGTTCCCAATCCTAAATAAACGATCCGCAAAGTGCCGTTGGAATCGATCCCTGGAGAGAAGCTCTGCCCCTCCAGGCCGGGCCCCTGGGTGAGCACCGTAGGTACGGATCTCCAACTGCCTCCGCGGAGGTCAGTGTAGATTTCGAAGATATCGCCAGGCCTTAACTGCGCGCCGGGTCCGAGGAGCGAACCGGAAACCGTGATTACGATCTCGCTAGTTCGCCCTACTTGAAGTGTGTGTGGTGAGACGAGCAATCGCAAGTCCTGAGTAGAATCTTGAGCAAACACGCAAACTCCGCTCATCAGAGCGGTTGTGAATGCCAGAATCCTCCCTAAGGGCAGTTTAATCATTTTCTAACCTCCACTTATTGCCCCCCTTTTGACTCGAACCGATATTCGGCAGAGTATCAGGAGTGAGTGAGTTAATTGTATTGAAGGGTGGCGGGTGAGCCGCCCTACGGGACACTTTCAGAGCATGCGTTTTCTTGCGCACAGAATAAAATGCCTGCAAGTGTCAACGCTTATTTTAATACAGTAGTGTCCGGCTAGAAGTCCCATAGATTCAGTTGTTTGGCTGGGTCGTGTAGATGGGTTTGGGAGTTGGCTTCCTGAAGCGCCTGTAAAATGGACATTTTCTCGAATGGAGTGATGCTGAGGATCTGTAGGATTTGGTAGAGAGTG
>CAMATG010000179.1 GCA_945860645.1 Candidatus Sulfopaludibacter sp. SbA3
TGTACTCCGCCCGTCAAAGAAATCCCCGCCCCGAGGCGCCAACGCCACCTCGGCAAACCGGTACGGCCCCTCCGGCCGCGCCGCCTCCGCCCGCACAATCTCCGAACAAAACAGCCAATGCGGCTGGAACGTCAAATCCTTCGGCACCCGCGAAGCAAACAGGTGATACCGCCCGTCTTCCCCACGAATCGGCGCCCCGCACCACACCCAATAATTCGGCAACGCAAATCCCCCGCCAACCACCGCCGGTTGCAACCGCGACAGAAACGAAGAAGGCGCGGCAGCCGCCAATGCCGAAGACAAAAACACACGTCGGTCCATCACGCCGCCAGTATATCCCCGCGCAAAGCGCTATTCTATGGCGAATGCTGGCCGCCACCCTCGCCACCCTCGCGCTCTTCACGTTCTCCTATATCGCCGTCTGGCTCAACGCGCTCAGAACCGCCACCGACCGCACCCCCTCCATCGCCTCACTCATCACCGGCTTCGTCACCAACTTCTTCGACACGCTCGGCATCGGCTCCTTCGCCACCACCACGTCCATCTTCAACTTCACCCGCATGGTGCCGGATCAACTCATCCCCGGCACCCTCAACGCCGGCCACACCATCCCCACCATCTTCCAGGCCTTCATCTACATCGCCGCCATCGAGGTCGACCCAACAACCCTCCTCCTCATGATCGCCGGCGCCGTCTTCGGCTCCTGGTTCGGCGCCGGCTGGGTCGCCCGCCTGCCCAAACACAAAGTCCAAATCGGCGTCGGCGGCGCGCTCCTCTTCGCCTTCCTCGTTCTGCTCCTGCGCCAATTCGACCTCTTCCCCGCCGGTGGCGACGCGCTCGGCCTCACCGGCGCCAAACTCGTCATCGCCGTCACCCTCAACACCGTCTTCGCCGCCATCAGCACCCTCGGCATCGGTTTCTACGCCCCCTGCATGACCCTCGTCGGCCTCCTCGGCATGAACCCCATCGCGGCGTTCCCCATCATGATGGGCTCCTCCGCCTTCCTCATGCCCGTCGCCAGTTCCCGCTTCGTCATCGCCCGGGCCTACTCCCCCGCCGTCGCCATCGGCCTCACCCTCGGCGGCCTCTGCGGCGTCCCCCTCGCCGCCTTCGTCGTAAAATCCCTGCCCCTCACCGCCGCCCGCTGGCTCGTCATGTTCGTCATCCTCTACGCCGCCGTCCGCATGCTCCAATCCGCTTATACTGAGAAACAGAATTCATGAAAATCACCGCCATTCGCGCCTATCAAGTGGACCTCCCGCTGCACGAAGGCAGCTATAAATGGTCCGGCGGCAACTCTGTCGACGTCTTCGATTCCACGGTCGTCGCCGTCGATACCGATGCCGGCTTCACCGGCTACGGCGAAGTCTGCCCACTCGGCTCTGCCTATCTCGCCGCCTATGCCAACGGCGCTCGCACCGGCCTCAAGGAACTCGCACCGAATCTCATCGGCGCCAACCCCACCGAACTCGGCGCCCTCAACCGCCGCATGGATCAACTCATGCGCGGCCACCCCTACGTCAAATCCGCCATCGATATGGCCTGCTGGGACATCCTCGGCAAGGCATCCGGCCAGTCCGTTGCCACCCTCCTCGGCGGCCACTACGGCCCCGACTTCGCCCTGTACCGCGCCATCTCCCAGGACACCCCGGAGAACATGGCGGCGAACGTCGCCGGCTACCGCGCCGAAGGCTACACCAAGTTCCAACTCAAAGTCGGCGGCAACCCCGACGTCGACATCGAACGCATCCGCGCCGTCGCCAAAGAAATGCAGCGCGGCGACGTCCTCATCGCCGACGCCAACACCGGCTGGCGCCAGCACGAAGCCGTCCGCATCGCCCACGCCGTCCGCGACGTCGACGTCTACATCGAACAGCCCTGCCTGTCCTATGAAGAGTGTCTCGCCGTCCGCCGCCATACCGACCGGCCCTTCGTCCTCGACGAAGTCATCGACGATCTCAGCGCCGTCCTCCGCGGCGTCTCCGACCAGGCCATGGACGTCATCAACCTCAAGATCTCGAAAGTCGGCGGCCTCACCAAAGCCCGCCAGATCCGCGATCTCTGCGTCTCCCTCGGCATCGCCATGACCATTGAAGACACCTGGGGCGGCGACATCATCACCGCCGCCATCGCCCACCTCGCCCACAGCACCCCGCCCGACTTCCTCTTCACCGCGACCGACTTCAACAGCTACGTCACCGTCAGCAACGCCGAAGGCGCGCCGCAGCGCAACCACGGCCGCCTCGCCGCCAGCCGCCAACCCGGCCTCGGCGTCACCCCCCGCTGGGAAGTCCTCGGCGAACCCGTAATGTCCGTCGCCTAACCGGAGCAGAAATCCCCCACGCAGCAGCACCCCTCCCCGGGGACATACGTGCCGGAGGGAGCGCCAGCGACCGTAGGCCGTGTGTCCCCCAAACGCCGAACGCCCCACGATCGCGCAGGAGCAGAAAGCCCGCCCTAAAACACCAAATTCTTCGAGAAAAACCCCAAAACGTATCCCTCCACCCGGTCGCTGATATGGTTCACGTGATCCCCCTCGTAAACAGCAAACGAGTGCCCCACCCCGCGCGAAGTCAGCAACTGTTCAAACTCCTTCGCGCTCCCCGATAACCGGTCTTTATCCCCAACATCAATCGCAATCCCCCGCAGCTTCTTCAAATTCCCCACATACTGGTCCAACATCGCGATCGGGGCGTTCGCAATCCACCGCGCCATCACCCCCGGCTGCGGCTCGCCATTCTTCACCGGCAAGTCAATAAACAGCGGCGGCTTCTGCGGATTCGGTGACCACGCCGCCGCCGACGCCAGCATTGCCTTTGTCCCAAAATCCGTCTTCGCAATCTCATCGAACGACGTCACCGCCTCCGCCTTCGCCGCGTTCTGAACCGCCGCCGGCGGCATCAAACAACACGGGCTCATCGCATAAATGCTCGAAAACACCCCCGGCCGCTTCATCGCGATCCGAATCGTGCCATAACCGCCCATCGAGTGCCCCGCCAGCCCACGGCTCTCCGCCCGCGCCAGCGTCCGGTAGTGCCCATCGATATACCGCACCAACTCCTCCGCCACAAACCCTTCCCAATCCCCATTCACCAAAGAAGACGAGTACATACTTCCCTGAAACCGCCCAAAGGCGTTCGGCATGACAATAATCATCTCCTTCGCCCCGCCCGCAGCCAGCACCCGGTCCACCACCTCCGGCACGTTGATGAAGTGCTTCCGCATTCCCATCCACTGCTCGTCCCGATCGGTGAACCCATGCAACAGATACAGCACCGGATACCGCCGCCCTGGGCTCTTCACGTAACTCGGCGGCAGGTAAACGGTCACTTCCGGGTCCGCCGTATCCCCCGCCAGATTCCCCTCCAGGCCAACGCCGTGAACGCGAATCCGTGTGACCTCGCCCTTGCCATCCGCCGCCAACAAACCCGCCGCGCACACCGCGGCCATCGCGATCATCTTCCAGTTCATGGCACCCAGTCTACCCAACCGCCCCGGCCAACAATGCCCTGTCGCACCAGACGTAACCCAGCACCACCGGCGCTGCTCTAAAATCGAGGAACAATACATGCAGATGCGGCGGAGGCAAATCATATGGGCTGGATGAGCGACCCGCAGGCGTGGATCGCCTTCGCGACCCTATTGCTGCTCGAGACGGTGCTAGGCATCGATAACGTTATCTTTATCTCCATCCTCGCCGGGAAACTGCCCGTCCCCCAACAGGCCAGCGCCCGCATGGTCGGGCTCGCGGCCGCACTCCTGTCCCGGCTCGTACTGCTCTTCTCCCTCTCCTGGATCATGCGCCTCACCGCGCCCCTCTTCACCGTCCTGAATCAGGAGATCTCCGGGCGCGATCTCATCTTGATCGTCGGGGGCCTCTTCCTTCTGGCCAAGGCCACGCGGGAAATTCACGACCGCCTGGAGGGTGAAGAGGGCGCCACTCCCGGAGCGGCCCCCAGTTTCGCCAGCGTCATTGTGCAGGTACTGATCCTCGACGTGGTCTTCTCGCTCGATTCTGTCATTACAGCCGTCGGCATGGTGAACGACATTGGAATCATGGTGGCGGCGGTCGTGGCGGCCGTCATCTTCATGATGGCCTTCGCCGGAGCCATCAGCGGGTTCGTCGCCCAGCACCCGACCATCAAGATGCTCGCTCTCAGTTTCCTCCTGCTGATCGGCGTTACCCTGGTCGCCGAGGGCATGGACCAACATATTCCGAAAGGCTACATTTATTTCTCCATGGCCTTCTCCGTGCTCGTCGAAATTTTGAATATCCGGTCGCGCAAGGGGAAAGCGACGCCGGTGCAACTGCACATGAGCACGCCCCCATTGATCCCGAAAATGGGCCGCGCACCGGTGGACGGCGACGGCACGAAGCCGTAGCCTGATTCCCCCTTCCACAAAACTCCTCAAAATCTGACCCCGAAACAGCGCGCACCGCGCATGCCTCATCAGCCGGAGCTTGCATCCGGCGAAAGAGGAGAAATTGATGTTTTACAAAGGAATTGCCTTGCTATTTCTGGCCGCGACCGTGCAATTGCACGCCGGCTGGATTACCTGGACAAACGGCACCCCCGGTGTAACCGCAACCGGGTCCTTCGACGGCGGGAGCGGCGCCTACGCCGGCACCTCCACCGCGGCGATCTCCGCCGTCATTGACGGCGGCTCGAACGGAGTGCCCGGCATCAGTGCCAGCTCATTTGCGAATGGGGATCTGACGAATTCGTTCCTCAGCAACTTCCCCGTCAACAGCAACGGCACGTTCACCGCGCTGGCAAACAGCTACAACAACACCCAGGACGCGTATCTCATCACGCTGAACTTCACCGGCATGGCCAACGGGTTTCTTCCCTCAGGCACGCTGTTCACCGTGCTCGACCTCGACAGTCAGGAGAACTACCGCAACGTTACGGCGTTCGCCCCCGGCGGCGCGCAGATCGCCACACCGTGGCTCTCGCCACTAGGCGGCATCGCGGGCTTCTTGGACTTCAGCTATCTCGTGGACGGCGTGGATTCAACGGGGAGTTTTATTTCGGCACCTTCCGTCTCCTTCGGTGGCGGTCTGTACCAGATGATCGGACCGGCCGGAAACGAGTCCACTTCACTCCTCGGCTTCCGCACAACGCAGAACCTGGAGAGCATTACGCTGGCCTTTGACCTATCGAACAACCAGACGGCGAGTTTCGCCGGCGGCGGCCCGCAAATCGCCATCGGCACCGAAGCCGTACCGGAACCGGGAACGATGACCATGTTCGGCATCGCCTCCATCGCCGGCCTGCTCCTGCGCCTCAAAAAGAAGTAGGTCTCGCGGGCAATGGCGACACAGCAGTTCCCGGTGTCGCCATGGCCCGCACCGTCATTTGCCGTGCACGAACCAGGTCTCTCCCCTCCGTTTCCACGTCAGGCCGCCCGCTTCACCCGCTTCGCAATGTCGGCATTGCTAGCCCCAAGCACCAGCAACGTCCGCATCATCAAATCAATCGAAACCGACCTGTCCCCCGCCTCCATCTTGGCGACCCGCGACTGGCTCGACCCCAATCCTTCCGCCAACGCCGTCTGCGTCAATCCGCACCGTTCCCACAGTTCCCGAACGCCATTCGCGAACGACAGTTTTAGCGCCACAAATCGCGTCGCCAACCGCCCAGCCCGCCCCCTCTAACCGTTTCTCAATCAGCCGTTTCATCGCAACCAAACCATCCGCCTCTACCCCGTAACCCCAGCTACCTTCCGATAAATTCGCCCCAACCCCAGCGAAACACCCAAACCCTCCAGTCGCACCACCCCCTCCGGCCCCACAGCCTCCCGGTACGTCCACGCGCCGCTATCCTCCCGCGTAAACCACTCCACGCGTATCGCGTCCTGCGACACCAGCACGTACTCCCGTAGACTCGCCACCCGCCGGTACTGCGCGAACTTCCCGCCGCGGTCCCAACGTTCCGTCGATTCCGACAATACCTCCACCACCACCGACGGATTCGTAATGATGTCCCGATGACCTTTGGCAAATACGGGCTCCCCGCAAAAGGCCATCACGTCCGGATAAAAATAGGCCGCACCCACCACGACCTGCAATCGCATCACCGCGACAGTCACGATGCACGGGCCGTCTTCCAACGCGCTGTCCAACTCGCTGCCAAACCGCGCACTCAACTGCGCATGCGCCAGGCAACCACCCGACATCGCAAACACTTCCCCGTTCACAAACTCACTCCGGAACGAGGCAGCCCTGTCCGCGGCCAAATACTCTTCCGCCGTCACTGTCGGGGTCGTATTCACGGACATGCTTCATCCTACCCCAAGCCCGCCAAAGCCCCACCACCTACCGCTTATACAAGTACAGCGTGTGGCTCCGCCCTTCCCCGTCATCCTCAATCACTTCCGTCTTGTCCGGTCGCCACCCGCCCACCTCAAAATCATGCGCCACCACCCGCGCACCCTTCTTCAACTGCTTCTCCAACAACGGCCGCAACTTCTCATTCGACACCGGCAACAAATACACCGTAATCAAATCCGCCGCCGTATAATCCTGCTGCAACAGATCCCCGTGAATGATCTTCGCCTTCTCGCTCAACCCCATCCGCCGGATCCGCTCCGAGCTCTGCGAATACAGGTCTTTGTCATACTCCACGCCCGCCGCGTGCATCCCGAACTTGTCCGCCGCCATGATCACAATCCGCCCGTCCCCGCTGCCCAGGTCGAACATCTTCTCGCCCTTCTTCGCCCCGCCCAACTGCAGCATCTTCTCCACAATCGCGTTCGGCGTCGGGTAGTACGGCGCCAGCTTCTCGGCCTTCTTCGGCTCCTGCGCCAGCAACGGCACAATCCCCAACCCGCCCAACAACATCCTGCGTCGATTCATTCCGCTCTCCTCACTCCTCAAGGTTCAATATACAGACGCACTTTGTTGGTCAGAGAGTTGCCCGCCTCCAAAAATAACTCCGATGCCCCGCTGTTCACCACTTCCGGCAACCGTACTTCCACCAGATAGTAGCCGATGTATCCCGGCGCCAGCGTCGCCCGCACCACCTCCACCGCCGACCCATCCAGATACGCTTTCACCTGCGCCACCACCGCCGGAGCCGACTCGCCCATCGGAGCCGCCATCCCCGCCGGCCATGTCGGCGTCACCCGTCCCAACCCGCTCACCAGCACCTGCACCAACGCCCCCGCTCGCGCCGGATTCCCGCCGTCCACCAACGCCCCGTTCGCCCCGTCCATCACCATCGGCGTCCCATCCCGGTCCACCAGAATCGCCGGCGCCGCCACCGCCAGCGGCAGGCTCGATCGTACCCATCCGCCCTCGGCCTCCAACGACAACGAAACCGTCGACCCTTCCAGATCAAACGGCAACTGAATCTGCGTCTCCCGCTCCCCGCGGCTCAGTACCGTCACCGGCCGCTCCCCCGCCCGCACGTTCTGCACCCGGCCGCCCATTACGCTCAACAACGCCCCCGGCGCCGCCGCCCGCGCCGTCCAATCCGCCGCGCTCACAATCTTCCAATCCCGCATCCGGTGCGGTGAAGTCTCCGCATACACGCCATACCCATAGACCGCCGCATACAACGTCTGCCCCAACGCGTCCAACTTCACGTCAAACACCGGCGCATCCGCCATCGGTGAAGCCATCTTCTTCCAAGCCGTCGCCGGCCCCATCGCCGTCAAATCGGTAGACGTCCAGTAAATTCCCGCCTCGGTCGCCGCATACACCGCGCCCGATTCGAAATCCGCCGCCACGCCATATACCGCCGCCAATCCCAAATTCGACGAAACATCGTCCCAGATCAACCCGCCGTTCGTCGTCCGCAGCACCACCGGGCCCGTCTCCCGCCGCCGCAAACTCACCACCGCCCGCCGCGGCTCCCGCACGTCCAAGCTAAACGACTCCACAGTCGCCCCCGGATTCTGCACCGGTGGCAACCACGTCGCCCCCCGATCGAGCGACACATAAATCCGCCCATCCCCCGCCCCGGCATAAACGACGTCGCCCGAATACCCCAACGCCGTCACCGTCACGCCAAACTCCCGCGACAGCGCCGCCCGCGTGGCTTGCTCCAACGCCAGGTTCCCCGGCACCGCCTGCCAGGCACTTTTCTCGCCCGGAGCCCACTCAAATACCGCCGGCGTCATCGTCGTCGGCGCCATCATCGCCACCCGCAACCCGGAGGTCTCTTTCGGCAAACTCACAATCCGCCGTACCGGCAACTGCGGCAGTCCCCCATTCAAACTCGCCCAAGTCAACCCGGCATCCGCCGACTTCCACACACCCGTCGCCGTCGAAACCGCGATCTCCTCCGGAACCCCCGGCCGCACCGCCGCCTCGCTCGCCGGTCCGCCCAGCAATGACGTCTGTTTCCACTGCGTCAGGTTCCGCCAACTCTTACCGTTATCTTCCGTCCGCCAAACGTGGTCGCCATATGCGTAGGCCCATCCGGCGCGTCCCGCGCCCACAACCCGCGCTCGCGGCTCCGGCAATCGGTCCACCACCGCGCTCGCCGCTTCCACCGGCCGCCCAGCGCCCGCCGCCCAGTTCTCCCCGTCCGTCGTTACCAGCCAGCGCCCGACAGCCGTCCGCGCGAAAATCGTCCCGCCGTCCGCCGACCAGCCAATCCCGTCCACCGGTCCCGTCGCCAACCCGCTCAAATGCAGGTCCATCGCCGCCGTACCCACCCGCCGCCATTCGGCGCGCGCAAGTCCACCGCCCGCTACACTCAGCAGGACAATCAGCCCTATTTTCCGGACCGCGTTCGGCATCGTCTTTTTAGTGATACGTATCAAGTGGGACAATCGGACTCAGCTATTGCGTCCATTGTACCCGCTGAAACGGCTACTGTCTCCCCATTCTATCGGCGGCAGGCGCCAAAAACTGTTGATTCCATGGGCCTTACTCAGAACAATCCCAGAAGGACCCACTTTTGCTATGCAATTATAGTGGTACAATTGGGACGCGGTATTCTGTCCTTTCTGCAACTCTGCGGCGAGGCTGGCGTTCTTACCCACAGGAACTATCATGCACCGGATTCTCACACAAGGAACATTCGCCCTCGCGGCCATGCTCTTCGTGTGCCCGGCGTTCGCCCAACTGCCGAACCTCTTTCCTGAGGAGAAGCAGTACTCCGCGCAAGTCCTCCAACTCACCGGCCAGGTGTCGGTCCTCAAGGGTCGCGAACCCTGGGTCCTGAACGTCGGTGACTGGGTCCAGAAGCGCCAGGAAATCGTCACCGGCCCCACCGGTTACGCTCTTTTCCAGGTCAACGACGGTAGTACCTTTGAAGTCTTCGCCAACTCCCACGTCGTCTTCCGCAATAACGCCGGCGATTGGAAGGATCTCCTCGATCTCTTCCTCGGTCGCGTCAAAGTTCACGTGCAGAAGTTCGGCGGCCAGCCGAATCCCAATCGCGTCACCACGCCCACCGCGGTCATCTCCGTGCGCGGGACGATCTTCGACGTCCAGATTGAAGACACCGACGCCACCACGCTGGTCCTCGTCGAAGAAGGTCTCGTCGCCGTCCGCCACGCGCTCATCCCTTCCAGTGCTCCGAAGCTGTTGAGCGAAGGCGAATACCTCCGCGTCTACAAAACGCAGCCCATCGCCAAATCGAATTTCGATAAAGGCAACGCGCTTAAGCGTGCCCTGCAAACAGCCAGCGATGCGGCCTCCGCCGCCATCTACCGCATGCCCCGCGGCGGTGCGGGCGGCGGCACTACCACCACCCCGGTCCCCGGCGGTGGCGGTCTGCCCGGCGATACCGGTGGCACCGCGCCCCCGCCTCCTCCCCCTCCCCCGCCGCCTCCTCC